>JAYPYN010000079.1:0-5766 GCA_038154605.1 Balneolaceae bacterium | reverse complement strand
TTGGCCAGGAAAAACAGTTTCTCGGGCAGAAGGCGGATATTCCTTTAATGATAAACACTTTAAACTGGTAGATCTTCCCGGGACTTATTCTCTGCTCTCTACTAGTGAAGATGAAGAAATTGCTCGAAATTTTATCCTCTTTGGTCAACCTAATGTTACCGTAATTGTAGCTGATGCTACTCGGTTGGAACGTAATCTTAATATCACTCTACAGATTTTAGAGATCACTCCTAATGCAATTTTATGCCTTAATTTGATGGATGAAGCTCGGCGTAAAGGAATCCAAATTAACACTAGAAAATTAGAGCAAAAACTTGGGATTCCAGTTATAGGCACAACCGCTCGTTACGGCGAAGGTGTACAGGAAATACTAGAATCTATTGAACAAATAGTAACTGGCGAATGGATTCCTCAAAAAAAAGTACATGTTTCCATGCCCAAAGAATTAGAAAATGCACTCATCAGCATAGAAACAGAATTAAAGAGCATGTATCCATCTTTACCAAATACACGTTGGGTTGCACTTCGTTTATTAGAAGGAGATAAATTTATTATGGATGCGTTAAAAAATAATGAATTTGAAACATTAGCATATGTTTTGAATCAACCTCCTTTACATCTCAAGAACGAATTGGAACAGTTAAATCGCGCTGAGAAATAATTATGGATTTAGATTCAAAAATTGAACGCTTACTTACTAAATCAAACACCTTTAAGGAGCAAATTGGTCAAGATATACATGATCAATACGTGGAAAATCTATACTTGAAAGCAGCGGAATTATCTGCTGAGACTGTAAAAAATAATCCGATCCGATATTTAAAAGATGAAAAAATTGATAAAATATTAACTAGTAGATTGTGGGGGTTTCCCACAATGATTGGACTTTTTACTTTAGTGATATGGTTGACTATAGAAGGCGCAAATGTACCTTCAGGCATGTTGGCTTCTTTATTTCTTGACACTTTATATCCTATCCTAAAAGAAGGAACAGAAGCATGGCCTTGGTGGCTAAGTGGTTTAATTATTGATGGAATGTATTTAGCAACTGCTTGGGTAATTTCTGTAATGTTGCCTCCGATGGCTATTTTCTTTCCCATGTTTACCTTGCTAGAAGATCTTGGATATTTACCGCGAGTTGCTTTCAACCTCGATGGATTATTCAAAAAAGCAGGAGCTCATGGAAAACAATCATTAAGTATGATGATGGGATTTGGCTGTAATGCGGCAGGAATTATATCTGCTAGAATTATCGACTCACCACGAGAACGTTTAATCGCCATCATAACAAATAATTTTTCACTTTGTAATGGACGGTGGCCTACAATCATTATTCTATCTAGCCTATTTATTGGTGCTTTAGCGCCAGCTTGGTTTGCGGGGTTCGCAACCGCATTGTCGGTAGTTTCTGTTGCATTACTAGGTGTAATGTTAACGTTTATTGCATCTTGGATGCTCTCAAAAACGGTACTTAAAGGAGAAGCCTCGGCATTCAGCTTGGAACTTCCACCCTATCGACCTCCACGAATCCTTCAAACCTTATATACATCCATCATTGATCGAACAATTTTTGTATTGTGGCGTGCTATACTATTTGCACTTCCTGCCGGCGCAGCAATTTGGTTATCATCCAATATTATGGTGGGCGATCTTAGTGTCGCTGAGTACATCATAAATGCACTTAATCCCATTGGTTGGTTTATTGGATTAAATGGCGTGATTCTACTTGCTTATATCGTTGCAATTCCAGCAAATGAAATTATCATCCCTACTATTTTGATGCTTACTGTATTAACAACTGGCATGACTGAAACTGGATCGGGGGCAGGAATAATGTTTGAACCCGATGACATAAATACTCTTAGTAATGTATTAGAAACTGGGGGTTGGACTCTACTAACCGCTGTAAGCGTAATGCTATTCAGCTTAATGCATAACCCTTGTAGCACCACTATTTACACCATTTATAAAGAAACGAAGAGTCTTAAATGGACTGCAATAGCTACATTTTTACCTTATGGGTTTGGTATTACCATTCTTATAACCTTGGCAACTATTTGGAGAGTATTTACTTAACTAAAGAATTTCTTCTTCCACTAAATACACTTGCTCAGCGATATTAAAGCCAATGGTTTTCTCTGTATCTTCAAGAATTACTAAAATGGGACCATTAAAAGGAGCTTTATCAATTATTTTAATTTTCACACCTGGTATAAGCCCTATCTTTTCGAGATAGCGAAGTAATTCTGGTTCCTGATCTTTCACTCTTCCAATTATATATTGGTGATCAATATTAGCATCGGTTAGTGGAAGTGATGCCATTTCTGGCATAACGCCATCTTTTGTAGGAATTGGATCTCCGTGTGGATCGTGCGTAGGATGGTTTAAAAGCTCTGCAATTTTATCTTCGAATTGTTCTGAGATATGATGTTCCAATTTTTCAGCTTCTTCGTGTACTTCATCCCATCCATAGCCCATAATTTCTTTTAAATATAATTCTAGCAATCGATGGTGACGCAAAATCTCGAGAGCAATTTTACGACCAGCTTCAGTCAATTTAGCCCCTTTGTATGATGTATGCTCAATCAAATTTAAACTAGCTAAACGTTTCAACATATTTGTTGCAGAGGCAGAAGACGCTTCCATCATTTCTGCAACGTTATTTGTTGTGGCCCCTGAGCCTTCCGTCTCAAGTTGATAGATTACTTTTAAATAATCTTCTACAGATTGGCTTATACTCATTGGTTATCAGCTCCTAGTTCATTTTCTTCAATAAACTCGTCAAAACTTTGTGATTTAAATGCATCCGTTCCAATATATTGTAATAGTGGGTTATAAACATTAGGCTCAAGAAATCCAGGCTGAGCACCGATTATCTCGCCATTAGAATCAATAAAATAATGTATGGGAAAGGAATTAAGGCGAAGATACCTGGCTAATTCAAATTCTGGCATTTTACTTCCGTTAAACACAATGTCTTCATTTGATTCCGCATCGAGTTGCACAGGAATATAATATTCTTTAAGTGACTCTAACACAGTAGAATCTGGGAAGGTTTCTTTTCTTGTTTTAACGCAATAACTGCACCACTCTGCATAACCAAACAACAATATTTTTTTACCTGTTTCTTTGGCTTTCATTTGGGCATCTTCTAAAGAAACCCATTCAAAACCTACATTAATTTCTCTTTGTGCTTGTGGATAAACATTCGATTTAAAAAAAATTATAAAAGCAACTATTGTAAGAAGTCTTAACCTCATAAATATGTTTTTAAACTTTAATGACGATAAGAGTCATATCATCAAATTGATTTGAACTGCCAACAAATGTACGAACATCTTCAATAATTAAATTACGAAGTTCCCTTGAAGATTTCGTTTTTTCAGTTTGTATAAGGCTCTCTAACCTTTGCTCATCATAGAATTCTTTTTCTTGGTTTTGAGCTTCTGTAATTCCATCGGTATATAAAATTAATACATCTCCTTTATGCAATATTATCTCATCTTCCTGAAAAACCTTATCAAAATTCTGTTCGTTAGCCATTCCAACCCCAACACCAACTGGTTGTAGCCATTCTATAGAATTATCGGCTTTTTTATAAAGAATTGGATTATGCCCGGCTCGTACATAAGTAAAAGATCTTTTTTTGAGGTCTAGTACTCCATAGATCATAGAAATGAACGTACCTCTAGTAGCATTCTGAGAAAACAACTTATTCACATGATACATCATTTTTTTAGGAGATAAGAAAATACTACATAGTGAGTGTATCACACCTTTGGTAAAGGTCATATAAAATGCAGCCTGGATACCTTTTCCACTAACATCACCAATTGTAAAGGCTACTTTTTCTTCATTTAAACGAATAATATCATAATAATCACCACCTGTTTCTTGTGCTGGAATACATATTGCTGAAGTATCAAAACCTGTAATTTCTGGTGTTTTTTCAGGTAAAAATGCCTCCTGTACATTTCTAGCAATATCTAGTTCCTGAAGAACTCTCTGTTCTCGTGCCTGATCTTCTAAATATTCAGGGATATATTCGGGTAACCGATCTTTATCTTCACCCAAAAATAAAAAATAAATAGAAATACCAAATGATAGGATCAGTAAAAAAAGAAACCCTATAAAGCTTGATTCATCAGGTGAGTTGGTAACAATCCATCCAGGAATGGTTGAAAGAAAATTTGCAAAAACAAAAAACCCAATGGCAGTAGTAATAAAATAAAATCGTAAATAAAAAATTCATAGCATTAAACCTATTAATGCTTGAAATAAGATCCCATAAATCAAGGGGTTTATGGAAATAGAAAAAGAGTTAGTCAACCCAAATGTAATCGCCCCAACTAATGGTATCACCCATTTCTTACCCGTTTTTGCATAGAACTGATTTCCTAAAATAAGAAACACAATTACTACCATGCCTAGTGCATACAAAAAGCTTCTTATAGTATTAGCGACTGGTAATAAAATGAACTCATCATTCAAAAAATTTATGTTTCCACTTATATAAGCTTCTGGAAATAGTTGAATCAAAACCGTATAGATTCCAATCATAAACCCACCTATACAAATTGCACGAAATAAAGCTAAGCCTACAGGTTTATTTTTGAACATCCCTCGACGTATAAGATCCCAAGTTTTTAGTTGTAAAGGCCAATATTGCCTTGTTACAGAATCGCTCACTGATGTAACTACAAAGAAAGAAACCGCTGTTACTGCTCCAATTATACCAAATGGTAGAACCTGAGTAAAAAGTGTTGCAATTTCTTCTGCTTGGTAATTAACATTTAGATTCTTAATGAGAGTTAGAATGGATAAGAAGAGAGCACTAAAGCCTGTTACAATTGAAATTATTAGTGCTGGCCGAGTATCTAATGCGCGTGCTTTGATTCTCAAATAAAATGAAACAAGGAGCCATACAATCATGGTTAACACAAAACCAGATATAAGGTTGATTTTTGTTGTACTTATTTCGTTAGCTGAAGGAATATCATCAATTAAATTGTAAGACATTTTACGAATAACACCTGCCGGGAGTAATTCTATATTAACCTCAGGTATCACACCCATTAAAGTATCTGTAGAAATGAATTTTACTTGTGCATATCTAACTTGTCCATCATCATCAAAAATTAGTGAATCTTGTCGAAAGTTAAATCGCTTCCAATAGCTGTTATTCAAATACCATTCTGCTCCTTTCCATACAAAACTTCTCTGGTCATTTTCACCAGACATTAATAAAATCTCAAACCCATCCAAAGAGCTTGCCCCCATATGTTGGAAATCTAAAAGTTTGGTAATGATCGAATCTTCTTTTTGGATATTATATCCTAGTATATCTCCAAATTCAGCTCTTATCAGTTTACGATTAGATGGTCTTTGATCGGAAACTATATCATTATCCACATTAAAGGAAAGTAACTCTCCTTCTTTACTTAGTTCGATGGAAACAGAGTTTACATATCTTTTCTTTGTATCCACAACCCATCGATACAATGGCAAAGAGCTATAATTTACTGAATCATTAGTTAAGAGATATTTCTTTCTACCAAATGTCGACTGAATTCGATCTATTAGATCATTGTCTGCTTCTAAAATCGCTCTTTTCTTTAGGTTAACTTGTTGATATTCAAAATAATTAAAAAGTGAATCTGCTTTAGAAACAGCCTTATGTTCAACAAAATTTATTTCTACAATGCTCAAAGGATGGTATTTTTCGCTAATACTAATATACCATATCGCACCCAAAAACCCTAATAC
>JAYPYN010000078.1:10466-10703 GCA_038154605.1 Balneolaceae bacterium | reverse complement strand
GATATATGGAATGATACATTGTACACTATATCAGCGAAAACTGATAACCTAGAAAAAAAATATACTTCTGGCTCATTAGTTACAGAGCTTAATCCTGGCAGCTACCATTCTATATTACAGCTAAGTTTTATGGAAAAAACAAACGAACAAAGCTTTAAGCCTGCAGATATCGAAATCAAGAATTGGTCAGATAGAAAAGAGGGTGAAATATATTTCATTACTCCCGAACATTCAGAT
>JAYPYN010000078.1:0-10456 GCA_038154605.1 Balneolaceae bacterium | reverse complement strand
CTCTATTTTACAAATTTGGGCAACAATATACCTTATGGTGAAGATTTCAGAACATTAATCCACATACCAACATTTTCTAATGATGCTACTTATGAAATAAAAATAAATACTATTTCTATTTCAAGAAAAGATACTTTGAGAGGAACAGAAGTGTTTAGCTATACTATTGGTGTAGACGATCTTATTATAGGGAAGCTTCCAAAATTCAACAAAAATGGAGCCCCGTCATTACACATGGTCGATAGTAAATCAAATTTAACGTATGCATTAGTACCCATCCCTCATTCAACCTTTGAAAATGCAGTTTACGAAATAACTGTTACACATCAAGAGAGTGATAACCCACTAGCAAAAAAAACGTTTCAATCTTACTGGGCAGATATGCCTGCAAGTCTGTATAACTTGGATATTGCAATTAATCACATGAAATTTTTTCTAAAGAAAGAAACCTTAAAAAAGATTAAATCTGGTACAAACCAAGAGAAAGAACAAAAATTTAGAGCCTTTTGGAAGCGATTAGATCCAACCCCTAATACTGTATTTAACGAAAGAATGGATGAATACTATAGAAGGATTGATTACGCGTTTAAGGAATATGGTAACAAAGGCAATATTGATGGACATGAGAGCGATCAAGGAAAAGTGTATATTAACTATGGCACACCAGATTCCATTGATCGAAAATTTCCCACCAATGGCGAGGTTATTGAAATATGGAAATATGGAACAAGACGATTTGTGTTTAAAGCTAATTCTGGCTTTGGTGACTTTGAATTAATTGGTACTGAATAATTATGTGCAAAAATCTTTTGACCGTACATTTCTAAAAAAAATGAATCCTAAGCTTTTAATAAGTATTGGCGACTTTAACGGAATTGGTCCGGAAGTAATTTTAAAATCTCTAATTAAGCATGATTTTACTACCTCTACCCCAGTTATAGTTTCACCTTTTGAAGTTATTCAATTTTATTTAACACATTTAGAACCTACACTTGATTTACATTTTTGCCATAGCTTTAAAAACGTTGTGGATGATAAAACAAATGTATTTTGGGATGAGCCATTTGATAGTTCCATTTCCCCAGGGAAAATATCTTTTGCTAGTGGTTTAACTGCAATGAAAGCAATTGAAAAATGTTTGAAGCACATAAATTTAGGAAATGCTCAGGCTATGGTTACTGCTCCAATCTCTAAAGAATCGGTAAACCTTGCAGGATATTCCATTCCTGGACATACCGAATTTTTAGCAGAAAAAACTAACGCAAATGAGGTTTTGATGATGTTAGTAAGCAAGAAATTAAGAGTTGCTTTGGCCACTACCCATATTCCAATTTCTGAAGTAACAACCGCTCTATCTCAAGAATTGCTTTCACATAAAATAGATCTTCTTAACAAAAGTTTGATACAAGATTTCAGAATAAATAAGCCCAAAATAGCTGTTTTTGGACTTAATCCTCATGCTGGTGATGGAGGTGTAATTGGAATGGATGAAATAAACATTATCGAACCCGCTATTACAGCAGCTCATGAAAAAGGCATTGATATAAAAGGACCTTTTGCAGCGGATGGTTTTTTTGGGCATCAACTTTATACTCAATTTGATGCGATCTTGGCCATGTATCACGATCAAGGCTTAGTTCCATTCAAATTACTTTCTTTTGGACAGGGGGTGAATTTTACAGCGGGTCTTCCTGTCATAAGAACTAGCCCAGATCATGGTACAGCTTTTAACATTAGTGGGAAAAACATGGCTAACGAATCATCATTTAAACAGGCTTACGACCTAGCCTTAGCTCTCATTCACAATAAAAAATAATGTCTAATTCTGCCATATACACACATCTTGCAAAATTATATGATAAGCTAATGGAAGATGTGGATTACGAATCTTGGGCAAATTACATTGATGAAATAATACAAACACATCATTGCAATCCCATTGATGTTATGGAAGCTGCCTGTGGTACTGGATCTGCGATTTTATCACTTGCTGAACTAGAGTGTTATCGACTAACAGGTACAGATCAATCTTTTGAGATGATAGAAGTTGCACAACAAAAAGCGAGCTTAAATAATCTTGCAGTTAATTTTAACAGAGCATCATTTACTCAGTTAGAATACGTTAACACATTCGATTGTGTGTATTGTATTTTCGATAGCATAAACTACTTAATTGAGGAAAAAAAAATTATTCAGGCTCTGAATTCTATTCATAAAACATTAAAACATGATGGAATTTTCATTTTTGACTTTTCAACCCCTAAGAATTCAATTGAATCTGTTCATCATTTAAATGAAGATGAAGGAGAAGAAGGAAATTTTCGATTTTTTAGGAAAAGTTGGTATCAAATAGACGAAAAAATTCATTACAATTCATTCGAAATTCAAGAAAAAAATTCCTTAACTAATAAAGTGCTTCATACATGGAAAGAACTTCATAAACAACGCGCTTTCACTTTATCAGAAATGCTGTCAATTTTGGAACAAACACCCTATCATATAGAAGCAAAATACGATAGCTTTGATTTAATCGAAGCTAATGAAAACAGCACACGCATAACAATTGTTCTTAGATGTCAGAAAATACAGTAATTGAATTAAAAAATGTTTCTCTCAGTTTCGAGAATCGATCTATTCTTACGAAAGCAAGTTTTAAATTAAATAATGGTGAATTTAGTTATTTAATTTGACCTACTGGAATTGGCAAGAGTTCTGTTCTAAAAATGCTGTATAACGATATTGTTCCAGAAGAAGGTATAGTGCGTGTCACAGATCTACCAGTAAATAAATTGAGTAAACGTCAAATACCAATGCTTAGGAGAAAATTAGGAATTGTATTTCAGGATTTTCAACTATTGCGAGATCGTAATGTTTTTGAAAACGTAGCCTTTGCCATGCAAGTAACAGGGGAAAAACCAAAATTCATTAAACAGCGCGTTATAGAAGTGCTAAGCTTAGTAGGGCTAAGTCACCGAAGAAAAGACATGCCTTATGATCTTTCTGGAGGAGAACAACAACGTGTGGTTATTGCACGCGCACTTGCAAATGAGCCTAGGATATTACTTGCAGACGAACCAACTGGAAATCTTGATCCAAACGCTTCTAAAAGTATCATGGAAATTTTAGAGCAGATTAATAATCGCGGAACGGCTATCCTTATGGTTACTCATGACTACACCATATTAAAAAAATACCCCCATCGTATTTTGGGCATAAGCGGTGGAAGTTTACATGATCTTACTTGGAAGAATGATAAATTGATCAAAATTAATCAAAGCTTATAATTCTCACATATTCATCATACGATGAATTCTTCAGTACTTACACAGCATATTCGAAATTTTGCCTTATCTCTAGGGTTTGACGCATGCGGCTTTGCTCAAGCTAGAGAACTCACTAAAGATGCCTATCGACTCGAACAATGGCTTAATGAAGATCGGTTGGGTACCATGGAGTGGATGGGAAAAAATTTTGAAAAAAGAATTGATCCTAGAGTTCTTGTACCTGGTGCAAAAACAGTTGTTTCTTTATTGGCAAGTTATCACCATCCTAAACACCAACAACAAATAGGGATTCTCGACAAACCTCTGATTGCTAAATATGCTCAAGGGCGAGATTATCACAAGGTTCTTAAAAAGAAGCTTAAAGAACTATTCAATTATACTGCTGAGTTGGTTGGCGGGCTTGAAGGACGTATTTTTGTAGATTCAGCACCTGTATTAGATAAATCCTGGGCAGTGCAAGCAGGTCTTGGCTGGGTTGGTAAAAATTCTAATATCTTAAATAAAAATTTGGGTTCATGGTTTTTTATTGCCGAAATGATCATCGATCTTGAATTAGTATATGATTCACCTACTACCGATCATTGTGGCTCTTGTACTCGGTGTATCGATGCTTGTCCAACTGATGCAATCTATGAACCATACAAGGTGGATGCGACTAAATGTATCTCGTACCTTACCATTGAGCATAAAGGCGATATCGATCAACGCTATCATACCCACATACAAAATTGGATATTTGGCTGTGATATTTGCCAAGATGTGTGTCCTTGGAACAGCAAAGCGAGGTTAACACAGTTTTTAGATTTCTTTCCAAGAGATAAGGTTCTTGTTGCTTCTAACAATAATTTTGAGGGACTAGATGAAGATTCCTTCAATATATTGTTCGAAGGATCAGCAGTTAGAAGAACGAAATGGGAAGGTTTTAAGAGAAATTTAAAAATTTATTTTGATGAAGATTAAAAATACGTTTCTAACATAAATATAGATTGTTAGTTACAATTATGATCTCAAACAAATACTAGAATTCCAACTTCTATCCTTAAAACTTATCCTTCTTATCAATTAAGGCTTTATAGAGAAGTTCTCGAGCTCTAAATATATGTGCTTTTACCGTTCCTAAGGGAATATTTAATTCATCCGCAATCTCATCATAGCTTAGTTCATCCATATGCCTCATGCGTATAACCTTTCGGTATTTTTCTGGAAGATTAGCTATTGCTTCCTGTACTATTGCTTTTCGTTCACTTTTAATAATTGGTGCATCGGTAGCAAAAGAAGTATCGGGAAGTTGAACTTCTACTTCACCGTCTTTCGTCTTTATTGGATCACTAATAGAAAAAGTTGGGAGTTTTTTTTTCCTTAAATAATCAATGGTATGATTGGTTGCTATACGATATAACCAAGTTGAAAATGCATATTTATTACTATAAGTAGCTAAATTTTTAAACGCTTTGATAAATACCTCTTGTACAAGATCTTCAACTAATTCCTGTTCCTTTATCATTTTACGGATATGGAAATAAATGGGGCGATTGTATTTATCAACCAATTTTTTGTAATACTCTTCTTGTCCTTGAACAGCTTTAGCAACAAGTCTGTCATCTTCAATACTACTTGGAGAAGCATTCTCGCGAGGAGGATAATTACTTGATATTTCTTGGCTATCTTGCATTTACTAATTATTAGGGTGCTAAAATACAAAGCTTGGGATTAATGAAAATCAGAATTTTCATCTTTTTCGTGAAATAAAAGAGCTCCATGTCTTATACCACCCGTAGAAACCATAATATTTGAAAGATTATAAAACTTTAAAAACCCTTCTAAAATAAGTAATCCAGCAAAAAATATATCCTCCCTCCCATTCATACCAACCGGGCTTAGCTCAAATAACTGCTGGTGCGTAAAACCACTAAACCTATCAATCGCAGAAGAGATGGTGCTTGTATCAATTAGCATGCCGTGTATATTAGAATAATCAGAAAGCCTAGTAATTTGAGCATTAATGATACCAAATGTGGTAACAGTGCCAGCAACTCCCACAGCCTGTACTTCTTCCGGAACTATGAGTTTATTTTTTTCTAGTAACGTACTAATCTCATTTCTACAAGCTACAATTTCTTCTTTTTTAGGTGGATTATTATTCAAAAAGCGCTCGGTGAAACGAACGCTACCCATATCAATAGAAATATATGCTGATAGTTTTTTGCCTATTCCAACAGCTATTTCTGTACTTCCACCACCAATATCTAATACAATAAACGAGTTGTTAGCCTTATTATCTGAATTTAACAAAGCGCCTAAATAAGTAAATTGTGCTTCTTCATCCCCAGAAAGTAAGCGCACTTCTATGCCAATTTCATCTTTAACTGCTTGAAGAAATTCTTGTCGATTATAAGCATCCCTTACAGCACTAGTAGCGGTAATTATTACTTCCTCACACGTTGGATATTCGGAATCAATAATTTTTTTGTACTCTTTTAAAACACCAAGAACTCTTTGCATACTATCTTGATGTAATGTTTTATTATTGTCTACCCCTTTCCCTAAACGTGGCATTCTGTACTCCTCTCGAAGTACTGATAAAATTCCATTTTTTTCTTCCCCAATTAGCAGTAATACTGTATTAGTACCGATGTCTATAGAAGCTCTCATTTGTTTAGTAATATTGCGATCCATTCTTGTTGTTGTCGAGTAAAAACATGCTTTAACGATTGCTGATGTACGATCTCTAACATTTTTTCTTCATCATCAAACAAAAGACCAGATAGTAGCATGTTACCACCTTTTTTTAGGTGATTTTCTAACTTTGGCACTAATTCTAGGAGTGCATTTCTGTTTATATTGGCTAGAATTACATCATATTTGCGACCTTTTGGTATCGTTTCTATTGAGCCACGTTTTACTTCTAAATGATCAATATCATTTAATACCATGTTTTCTTTTGCATTTTCTTCGCTCCATTCATCAATATCAAAACCGAAAGCGGATGAAGCTCCTAGCTTCAATGCTGCTATTGCCAAAATTCCAGTTCCTGTACCAGCATCAAGCACCGTATCTTCGTTCTTAATTATCTCTGGCAAGCATTCTAGAATTAACCGTGTTGTTGCATGGTACCCAGTTCCAAAAGCCATCTTTGGATCAATAATAAGTTCAATATCATGTTTATTATCTGATTTGGGTCCCCAAGTCGGGCGAATATAAAATTTACCAATATTCTGAGGTTTGATACTTTGTTCCCAATTGTGATTCCAATTTTGCGCTTGAATTACCTCTTCTGTCAAAATTTTTGATTGGTTCTGGTACTTAAAAAGTATTTGTTCAATTTCAGAGCGTTTGGAATCGTCAAATACTCTTGCTGGTATAGAGGCACTTAGAGTTTCTTCATTTAACTCTTCAAAGCCATCAAAATCCATGTCAAATAGCTCTGCAATAAGCAATTCATGAAATGATTGATGTAATGCTATCGTAAGTCTGATATATTCCATTAGAGACGATTATAAATTAATTCTAATAACACTTCTCCAACCTGTTGCAGTGTTTCTTTCCCTATTACAGCCATGTTATCACCATGTGTGTGCCAGTAGTCGCCAAAATTAGATATTCCATCCTCTCCACGGGTATGGTTAATAATATTTATTACAGGAATTCCTGTGTACATATTAACGATGTAGTGATCATCTAAAACTCGGGCTCCTTGTTCATCAAGGAATCGTGCTTGGAATCCTTTTTCGGCAGCAATTCCCCAAATCTCATTTAACAAATTTGGAGCATAGCTATTTGAAAATTCTTCTTTTGGAAAAACAGCTTTTGATGCGCCTACCATATCTAACAAAATTCCAAAACGTGGGGTATAGCCTTCTACAGGAGGATTTTTTGACCAATACCGTGATCCTAAAAAATAATTCGATAAATCACCCTCCACTCCATAGTCTTCGCCATCAAATAAAACTATATCAACACCAATTGGAGGTAAATTTTCTGAAAATAATCTTGCCAATTCTAATAAAACGCCAACCCCAGATCCACCATCATCTGCTCCCAAAATAGGTTTGTTCGTGTCAATACTATCCATATCGGCTCGAGGTCTAGTATCCCAATGTGCAAAAAGTACAACTCGATCTTTGGATGCTGGATTAAATGCTGCAATAATATTTGCCATTTTCAAATCCTCACCATTATAAGATTGTGAAGTAAATTCTTGGCTATATACCATTTGTGTGCCAGCATATTGGCGTAATTTCTGTTCCAGATAGTGTCTAGTTAATCGATGGCCTTCAGAATTGGGCTCACGCGGACCAAAATTTACTTGTGTTTCTGTAAATAAGTAAGCTGAATCTGAGGAAAAATAAGGAACAGAACGCCCGTGATTTGTAAACTTTAAAGTAGGCTGTGGTTCATTACTACATGAAATAAGAACACAAATAATACTTAAAACAAAATATTTACTCTTCATTTCGATACACCATTTGAGCTGATGATTGAGCAACCGGCATTACAATTGAATCAAGGATGTTTACATGTTGTGGTCGATTAACCATAAATACAACAATTTCTGCAATATCTGTAGCTGTTAAAGGCTCCATTCCATTGTAAACTGAATTTGCACGATGTATATCTCCTGAAAAACGAACCACACTAAATTCAGTTTCTACCAATCCAGGAGAAACCATACCTACACGAATATTAGTACCATGTACATCTTTTTTTGTGGCTTCGGTAATAGCTTTTACGGCATGTTTTGTAGCGCAATAGATTACCCCTCCAGAATATGATTCATGACCAGCCGTAGAGCCAATATTGATAATGTGACCATGATTATTTTTGATCATTGTAGGTAGGAATAAGCGCGTCATGGCTAATACACCTTTTACATTAGTATCAATCATAGTATCCCAGTCTTCAAAATCACCATTCTGGACGGGATCAATACCTTTTGCTAAACCGGCATTGTTTATTAAAATATCGATTCGTTTGGAAGAATATTCTGAAGCAAATTTCTTACAAGCATCTAAATCACGTATATCAAATGATGCTATTTGAATTTCAATTCCGTATTGTTTTGCCAATGAATTTGAGATTTCTAGAAGCCTTTTATGCCGTCTTCCTGTTAAAATAAGATTGCACCCATATACAGCTAATTCGTTAGCTATAGCTTTTCCAATGCCAGAAGAAGCTCCTGTGATAAGTGCAGTTTTACCTTTAATACGATTCATACGTTATTTTTCTGGACTAATGAAAAAGAGTGAAATTTTATCGAAGTAATTCTACTAATCGACCCGCATTTATGATTTTTTCTTCCTCAAATAAATCCCCTAAGAATTGAATACCTACAGGTAGTCCATTTTCATGTGTTCCAGCCGGAACACTAATTCCACATATTCCAGCAAGGTTTGCAGTAATGGTATATGCATCATTCAGATACATCTGTAATGGATCGTTTATTTCTGATCCAATATCGAAGGCTGTTGTAGGGGCTGTTGGGCAGGCAATCACATCAACTTTTTGAAAAGCCTCTTTATAATCTTTCTGTATTAATCGCCGTACACGCTGTGCTTTACCATAATATGCATCATAATAACCAGCACTAAGCACATACGTGCCAAGCATAATTCTACGCTTTACTTCTGGGCCAAAACCTTCTGTTCTAGACTTTTTATACAACCTAGTTAAAGCAGAATCCAATTGTGAGAGCTCTTTTTCTAGCGCGGAAATATCCTCATCATTAGCATTTTTTATTTTTAATTTAATGTCAGCCTCTTCAGCTTTCAACTCATCAAGCACTTCATTTTTATCGGCTCTATGTCCGTATCTAATTCCGTCAAATCTAGCCAAATTACTTGAAGCCTCAGCAGTGGCTAAAATATAATATGTAGCGAGTCCATATTTAGTGTGAGGTAGATGTATAGGAACAACTTCTGCTCCATGCTGTTCAAGTTTACTAATTGTGTTTTGAACAATTAATTTTACACCTTCATCTAACCCTTCGCCAAAAAATTCTTCTGGCACCCCAACTTTGATTTGGTAAGAAGGATTTTCAACAACATTAACATAGTTAGGAACTTCAATATTTGCACTAGTATTATCTCGTTCGTCAAACCCTGCAATGGTTTGTAGAACTGAGGCAGCATCGTACACAGAATGCGTAAGCGGACCTATAGAATCAAAAGAAGATGCAAAAGCTACCAATCCGTATCTAGAAACACGACCATAAGTTGGCTTAATTCCAACTACTCCACAGTAAGAAGCCGGCTGGCGAATGGATCCTCCTGTATCAGAACCAAGTGTGGAATTAGCCATTTTCGAACCAACCGCTGCGGCGCTTCCACCAGAAGAACCTCCTGTAACTTTTGACGAATCAATAGGATTTCGAGCAGCTCCATAGCTGCTGTATTCGTTGGTAGAGCCCATAGCAAACTCATCCATATTCAGTCTACCAATAAGTATGGCATCCTCAGCCTTCAAGCGCTCTATTACAGTAGCATCATATACGCTTTCGAAGCCAGCAAGCATTTCTGATGCACAAGTAGTGGGCTTTCCGCTCTCACAAATAACATCTTTAATGCCCATGATTGCACCAAGTAAAGCACCATGAGTTCCATTTTCAACTTTTATTTGAATTTCTTCTGCCTGTTTAAGAGCAAGGTCTTTATCAGTATAAACGTAAGCGTTTATTTCCTCGTTCTTAATAGAAATTTGTTCAAAGTAGTGTTCAACAAGTTGAGTTAATGTAAGCTTTCCATCCAGAATTGCGGTTCTGGTTTCATGTATAGTATTCGGTATCAATTATTAAGAAAATTATTTTTTTGTTTTTGTATCGTCAGTATTTATAGCATCTTCGATATTCTTTGAACTCTCTTCAATCTCTTTTTTAATATCTTTTGATGCTTGCCTAAACTCTTTTATACCCTGTCCTAGACCTCTTGCTAGTTCAGGTATCCGCTTTGCTCCAAAAAAGATTAAAATGAATACAGCGATAACGATAATTTCGGTAGTTCCTAATCCATTTATCATAAAATTAACTTGTGTAGAAATTTATGGTGTATTTTTGTTAAGATAGCAATATTTTCGGCACGATTTTTACAAGAAAATAATTCATTTAATACTTGAATTTTTAACCGAGTAAGTGTTTAATATAAAAAGCAAAAAATTTTTAAAAATAGTAAGGTATACAC
>JAYPYN010000077.1:4110-10911 GCA_038154605.1 Balneolaceae bacterium | reverse complement strand
ATGGTTGGTATTGTAGATGGTAATACAACGTCAGGTTCAATGCCTCTACCCTCATTAACAGGTCGTCCGTTTCTAGTTCGAAAAAGTTTTGTTGCAATATCTTGTCTATTTATGGTAGTATTACTTGAATTATGTGTATACGCAATAGACTGAATACTACGACCACTCGGTGTAAAATATCGTGATATTGTAATTTTTAAGGATGTATTATAAGGCATAGGTTTCACAATTTGCACTAAGCCTTTACCAAAACTTCTTTCACCTAAAATAACTGCTCTATCAAGATCTTGAAAAGCACCCGCAACAACCTCAGATGCACTAGCACTTCCTTCGTTCATTAACACAATAATTGGATTCGAAAAAAAAGTAGGCTCTTGGGTTTCATAGCTTTGATTATATTCTGCTACTCTTCCTCTGGTTTCTACAACAGTAATTCCAGGCTCAATGAATTTATCAATAATTGATACTGCTTCAGCTAAAATACCACCTGGATTGTCTCTTAAATCTAAGACCAATCCTTCAATGTTTTTATCAATTTGTAGCTCTGATATAGCTTTTCGTATTTCATTAGAAGCATTCAATCCAAATTGTGCTAACCTTACATAACCGAATTCATCATTGGGGCCAATTCTATCGTAGTGAGAAACATTCTTTACTTCAATACTTTTACGTTCTACACGAAACTCCAAAAGAGAATCAAAACCAAAACGTTCTACAGTCAAAGTTACTATAGATCCTATTTCTCCTAACATTAAATTTTGCACTTCATCTGGTTGTAAGCCATTTATTGAAATCCCATCTATTTTAGTGATAACATCTCCAGCTCTAATACCTTTTAAGTCGGCCGGACCTCCCTCCATTGGAGCTATTATTACAATCTTACCATCTCTAAATCCAGCATCAATTCCTATTCCCGCATAATTACTTCTTGATAAAATTTCAGCCTTTTCATTCTGAGCCTCGTCATAATATATAGTATAAGGATCAAGTGTTTCCAGCATTGCCTCTATACCATTTTTCATTAATATTTCAGGATTTACTTCATCAACATATTCTAAAGCAACATTTTCATATGTTTCGCTGAAAATTGTAAAATTCTTTTTTATCAGAAAATAAATATCAGTGGGTTGTAGAGCGGTGGTAATCGCTCCAATAATTAAAAGGATTATAACTGCTCTAAACTTTCTTGACCATTGTTTCATATTTCTGATTATTTAATTCTTAGCTTTTGTCCTACATAAATTTTAGATCCAGATATATTATTTAACTTTCTAAGTTGAGAAATTGGGATACCATACGTATTTGCGATTTTTCCTAAGGTATCATTTCGTCGAACCGTATAAGTGTGAGCGTCGCTAGATTTATGATTTGAACTTGATGCGAATATATTATCCCCTTTTTTTTGTCGAGTCTCAATATTTTGCTTTTCTTTAAATGACTTTTTGTTGACGTTCTTGTAGTATTCATATCTATTTTTTGGAACATATATTTTTAAGTTTTGTCCCAATCTTATAGTATTTCCAATCCCATTCCATGTTCGAATTTGCCAAGCACGCACATCATACCACTCCGCGATATGCCCGATGGTATCACCCGTTTTGACTTTGTAAGTGACAGCTGATGAATTAGATGGAATATGTACCGGTGGTTTTTTTGTTCTCGAAGTTTTAGTTCCGTTCCTTTGATTGGAGGGTCTATTTGAACTTAGTTTACCCGTACTGCCTGCAGGGAGCGGTACAGCTAAAATTTGACCTGGAAATATAGTGGTTGAAAGATTTTCGTTTGTTGCAAAGATACCACTAACCGTAGTTCCATACTTTCGGGCAATTAACCCTATAGACTCTCCGCTTCTTACCGTATGCATGGTTATACTTTGGTTAGCATTTTCTTTTGGTAGTTCATCATATTTTGCAAGTAATTCTTCTTTTTTACCAACAGGGATTTTTAATGAATAAGAATTACCAGGAGGTGTTGCCCATCTAAGCAACTCAGGATTGTATGATTTTAGTTCGTCAGTTGAAATATTAATTGCTTTGGCTAATACATCTAAGGGCATTAAACCATCTACATCTACTATATCATAACTGTAAGGCGTTTTCCCATATTTTTTCTTAAATCCGAATTCTTCTGGATTCATATTTATGATAGTAGTAGCAATAAAGCCAGGAACATAGCCTCGTGTTTCTCTTGGTAAATAGGGATATGCTACCCAGTAATCTTTTACTCCACCACCTCGTTTTATAGCTCGGTTTAATCCTCGTGGACTAATATTATAATTCGCCATTGCAATGTGCCAATTTCCCCAAATATTGTGTAGTTGGATCTCTACGTTCATCTACCCACCAATTTACCTCTAACCCATATACTCTACCAGTAGCTTGAATAAACTGCCACATACCAACAGCTGAGGCCCAACTACGTGCAGTAGGATTCAACCCACTTTCTATATATGCTAAATACACTAATTCTTTTGGCACACCTTCTTCGGCAAATATACCATCCATCATTGGTTTGTAAACTTCGGCTCGTTCTCTCCATTTTTCCATTACTTCTGGACGCTTTAGCGTGTAATACACTAAATGTCGATTTACCTGAGCATTTTGAAATAATGGTACTTTTGTTTTTTTTATGTTGGCATTGGATGGAAACTCAAAACTCTCTGGAATAGTTATTTCGTTTTCCAAAAATTCTTGTTGTATTGCAAATATTTCGCCTTGTAATTGATTTTCTTCTTCTGTGATTCCATAAAAATTGCGGTACTCACTAACCACAATTCTAGAAAGTTCAGCAAAACGTCGATCATTTCTTATTTCAGGATAATCATCAAGAAGCTGCTGAGATGCGTCGATTGCGTCGTTAATATGAGTTTCAGCTTTAATTGGATTATCGTTTACTTGTGCCTCAAGCGACAAAATATGTATTCGATAGATTTCAGAGATGCGGCTCATTACATCTTTTTGAAAACTATCTAATTCAATGGTATCAGGTTGAAGTTCATTTTTTTCGATAATCTGATCATTTTCCATCGGATTATTATAAGGTAATAGTTTCTCCGGCATAATTTGCTTTATCACCTTCAAAGAATCTTGTGCAAAAACACCATTCGAAAATAAAACACTCATAAATACTATAAGTGTGCTTTTTTTAACCATTATATACTGTGAGTTCAAAATGTAAAGTACTAATTGTTATTGAAAATTTGTTTGTTTAGTAGCTAAAATTATACCAAGTATTGTTAGCTATTATTTTTTGTTTTAAAATTTGTTTCTGTGCCTGACCATTGCTGAACAATAGGCCATCTTCTGCCTACTCCAAATGCCTTCACCGAGACCTTTAGTCCTGGTGCTGCTTGATTTCTCTTATGCTCATTGATATCTACTAATCTGATAATCCTATCAACGAGATTTTCTTCAAAACCATTTGCAATAATTTCATCTCTTGATGATTGATCTTCGATATAGTATTGCAAAATATCATCCAATGTTCCATAATCTGGTAAAGAATCTGAATCTTTTTGATCAGGGCGTAATTCTGCACTCGGTTCTTTAGTCAAAATTGAATTAGGAATTATTTCTTTGCAATAATATTCTTCATTTAACCATTGGCACATTTCATATACCTCTGTTTTGTAAAGATCAGAAATTACTCCTATACCTCCTGCCATATCGCCATAAAGAGTGCAATATCCAACTGCCGTTTCAGATTTGTTCCCTGTATTTAATAAAGTATGTCCAAATTTATTTGATAATGCCATCAAAAGATCACCACGTGTTCTACTCTGGAGATTCTCTTCTGCTACGTTTTCTTTTGTATTTGCAAAATGTGGTTCAAGTTGCTTTAAAAAGCTCTCAAAAATAGATTTAATCGGAATTTCAATTAATGTAATTCCTAAAAATTCCGCTAACCGTTTAGAATCTGATACACTTCCTATACTAGAATATTGTGATGGCATAGTTACTGCTAATACATTATCGGCTCCAACGGCTTCTTTTGCAATAACGCAAACTAATGCCGAGTCTATCCCTCCACTTAAACCAAGAATAACTTTTTTACCTAATTTTGATTTACTTAAGTAATCTCTAACTCCCAAAACTAAGGCATCAAACATAGTCCCAATTTTTTTCTTAGCTTGATGCTGAATATAACCTTCTGAAATAGATTCCAATTTTTGATCTTCTGAATAGTATCGAACATCACAAAAATTAGGGATAAATTGGCTATTACGTGCAATAACATCACCGTTTGGTGCAAGTGCTAAGGAATCTCCATCAAAAATGAGTTCGGTATTTGCACCCACTTGGTTTACGTAAAATATTGGAAGATCAAGTTCTTGTGCATGTTTTTTAAGCATATCTACCCGGGTTACGGGTTTATTCTTGGAATATGGAGAAGCAGAAATATTTATTATTGCTCTAACCCCTTTTTTAGCTAATTCCTCTGCTGGATTTATTGAATAGGTATGATATTGAATTTCATTATCATTAAACCAAATATCCTCACAAATAGTAATTCCAAAAGAAATACCAGCAATATTTATAGGCTCAAAATCTTTTCCTGGTTCGAAATACCTAAGATCATCGAATACATCATAAGTGGGAAGCAATGCTTTATGGACACACCCAATTTCTTTTTTATTGTTTGCAACAATAGCTGAATTAAAACACACCCTTCCTATTGTAGATGTATTTTCTGTGATCGAACCAAAAATTATAGTTGTATTATCAGTTGCATTAATTATTTCTTGATTGATTTTGTAACATAATTCCCTAAAAATTTTGCGCTCAATTAGATCCATTGGTGGATATCCAAGAAGAACTAATTCTGGTAAAATCAAAATATCTACCCCATCCGCTTCAGCTTTTGAAAGCGCATCTAAGATCATCTTCTTATTCCCAAGCAAATCCCCAATAGTTGGATTCAATTGTTCAAGTCGAATTATCACATTGCCAGCAGACATACTTTACAGATATGATGGATTAGTTAATATGGATTAGAAATAAACAATGCGTTTATTTTAGAAGTACCATTTTTTTTGTAATTATGCCTGATTCAGCCTGTAATTGATAGATATACATACCTGATGATAACAAGCTTGCATCAAAAGTAACTTTATTAAGGCCAGCGGTTTTTTGCCCATCCACTAATACGGCAACTTCTCTTCCAAGTATATCATATACTGTGATACGAACTGGACCATCCTTGTCTAATTGATAGCTTATTTCAGTGGATGGATTGAATGGATTAGGAAAGTTCTGATCTAGGGTGAGCCTAAACGGAACATCCTTATTTCCAAACTCATTGGCAACTCCTTTACCCCACTGAAAGCGAACCCATACAGGAAAATGATCTGATGTACTACTTAGATAACTACCTATATAGTTGGTGTTTTCTATGCGCTCAGTTTTTACAAAATATTCATCCTCAAGTTCAGAACTAAAAACGATATGATCTATCATAGATGTACTTGAAAAAGAGGTATATCCCGATTCTTCCAAGTTTTTTGTTACGATGGTGTATTCTACATCCTCATCAAAATTTTTATATGGTGAATCATTACCATTGACGGTTGAAGAAATAATTTCATCATTAAAATCACCTAGGAAAATAACCTTATCATCTTGATGATTGTTATCTAAATAAGTTTTTATTTGATTGGATGCATTCACTCGCTGATTATAATCTAACTGCTCAGCAAATGCCTTGGCATGAATATTAAACATATGGATCTCTCTAACCTCATCATTAATGGTAGCATTAAATTGAAAGTAAAAAGGATATCTACCATTTGCCCAATCAGACTGATTCATACCTGTAGTAATCAATTTGGAATTTCTTCGTTGAACAGTTTCTTTTTTGTATAGATATGCAGTGTTTTGAGCTTGCGAATAATTTGCAAACAATCCATCATAATCGCTTAAATCTGTAACTAATTTATTAAATAGTGTTTCGTTAGATATCTCTTGAAGCGCATAAATATCTGCATCTATGGTTGTGATCACTTTTTTTGCATTTTCGAATTGTAAGTCATCGTCTGCAGGATTGTTTGCAGAACTCCCAAACCATTCAATATTCCATGTTACAACATCAAACGTTTTATCTTTTGGTACATCTTCACCAGGTATTACATTTACTTCTGCATCTATATCATTTAAATCTCTTGGAGTAAGCTGGAACGTACCTCGGAAGTTTCCAACCACACCTACAATTGTTGTGGTGCCTTCAGGAGCAGTAGAACCAACTATATTTGTAAATGAAGTAATCCGAATTACTGCTGTTCCAGTAGCATCTGCAATAGTATAGTTTGTGTTACCTTGTAAAGCACCAGTATGATCAATATCAACATTCATAGAAACTAATTGCCCTTCGTAATCCCCAGAGTTAAGCTGTAATGCTGTTATTTGAATTGGATTAATCTGACCATTATTATTGGCTTTAAATTCAAATTGAGGTGAGTCTCCAACAATTTGTTTAAGTTCATTAAACGACCCAAGTTCGCCAGTAATATAAATTGAATCTCCTCTATTTATATTAGCGAAAAAAGTTTCTGTATTATCCCGCATAGGAGCATAATACCAAGCTAACCCTCCTGTTTCATCTTGAAAATACATAGGACCAGAAAATTCATCAGCTACTGTAACAACTCCTGCAAGAGATATAACAGTACCTTCTGGTAAATCTCTTGCAGTAGCAATAGGTATAATACCACTTGACGAAACCGCATCGCCAGATAATGTTAAGGTAAAATTTTCAGCATTTGAACGGATATCTAGTGCTGCTTCCTCTGTAAATATACCCTCGGTA
>JAYPYN010000077.1:0-4093 GCA_038154605.1 Balneolaceae bacterium | reverse complement strand
GGATATCGTAATTTCAGTAGTTTCGTTAAATGCTAATGTTGAATCCTGCAACTGTGAAATACCAAATGGGGCATTAGGAGGTACTAATTCGGCAATAGTTAAATTTTCATTACCAATGTTTTTGAGCTCAACATCTAATGAAGAACTATTTCCGGTAAGTGTGGTTGGGAAGGTAATAGTGGAACCCGAGTCAACCACTTCCTCATTAATAGTAACCATTACTTTGGATTTCTCTTGAGGAGCGATGTAATCAGTGATTCTAATATCATCAACATTCATTCGGTCTGTTCCAGAAGATTGAACAAGTTTAAACCGTATATTTAGAGTATTGAACTTGAAGGGCGGCTTCTTCAGCAAAATTGCCATAATGAGCTAGATAAAACGAAATCTCATCAGCACCGTTGGCTTTATCAAACATCATGTAAATATGCCCTTGCCGTCCATTCCTTCTGTCCATTCTAACCCCTTGATTACCATTGAACTTATCATTAGAAAGGTTACCTGTTAATGCGTCATTTAAATACCAATCACCACTTGTGAACGATACAGATGCTCCCGAATAAGTAGATTTGGAACCATTTTCAAAATCTTCAAATAATTGCGCTGTGGCTGGTGTTTGGATAAATAATAATAGAGAACAAATTTTGAAAATGTTGGTCATAAATGTCATAGAGATACGGATTGTTTAATCATTAAAGATACCCTTTTTTTATCATGCGACCACAAATTATATCCCTATTTTTTGTTCAAATTTGTATACTCAATCGGATTTATACCTCTTTATTACTAGCTTTATTTAAATCAATAATTTTTATTATGCGAATTTCAATTGCTCTTTTCTTTTTTGCTTGGAATGTTGATAATACACTCGCCCAAACAAATACAGATGTATTTCTTTTTGATTTAACCTATATCAATGATTCTTGGCAATTATCAAATCAACAGAATATTTCACAAAATAAAGGATATGATAATCAACCTAATTTTTCACCTGATGGAGAGATTTTGTATTACACTTCTAACCGAAATGGGGAGACAGATTTAATCGCTTACGAAATCTCGACAAAAGAAAAAACATGGATTACATCAACCAAAAATCGAAGTGAGTATTCCCCAACAATTACCCCTGATGATAAACATATCTCTTTTATTACATTAGCTAAAAATGGCACACAGGATTTTCGAAAAATTAATCTATCAACTGGGGAAGAAGAGATTATAGAAAGTTCCCCAATAAT
Source organism: Balneolaceae bacterium (assembly GCA_038154605.1). Classification (GTDB taxonomy): domain Bacteria; phylum Bacteroidota; class Rhodothermia; order Balneolales; family Balneolaceae; genus HXMU1420-13. Next base: position 2,855 of record JAYPYN010000077.1, on the reverse strand, counting down.
TGGTTATTTCGTTTGGGTTGATGAATACTCTTATTTATGCTTTGTTCTCTCAATTGAAGATCAACCCCCTACGCTTGAATTTCATCATTTACAGAAAAAAGAGAACATAGTGGTGGGCATTAATCCGGGTCGCTCTTTTCATCAAATTCCTAGCACAAACACATTCAGTTTCTTAGATTTTAATCAGGATAACGTAAAAATAATGGCATTCGATCCTAAAACTGATTCTACTGCATTTATTTCGAATATGCTAGATGGTTCTGAAGATATAGCATGGCATCCCAACGGGACTGTCTTTACAGGCGTTGAATCAGAATTATTTATACTTGACACAAATAATAATTGGAAAATTATCGAAAGCATAGAAAAACCTACTCTACATAACATTACTAGGCTAGCTATTAACTCAAGTGGAACTAAAATCGCTGTTATTGGTAGTGAATTAAAATAAACCCAAAAAAAAGACTGAGTTTTTCAGACTCAGTCTTTTGTCTCACTAACCTAGGATTGAAACACTCATCTCAATCCGTTTGGTAAACCTTTACAAATTCTACTTACTGCATCATGGCTATGTAAACTTTCAAGATGTACACAGCGAACAACAAAATCTCTTATACTATTATAACTGTCTAATTCTTGAAACAATAACCTTGCTGCATCCTCTACAAATTTTTGATACGTACCATTAAGTTCAGCAAATGCTTGTTCATCTTCTCTTTTGACCATAACTTGAGTTTCAGTTTTTAATGCATTCCTACAAGCTTGTACTAAGTCTTCCACAAAGAATTCATCTTTTAGAGCTACGGTTACATCAGCCTCTGAACGCTGGCTGTGAGGTATGGCTGCTATATTGCGTGTTTCACGGGCATGTTCCGATAATTCGTAGGAGCAGGGACAAGCACTACTATAAATAAATTTCATGTGCATGTATTTGTGAAACCGATCATAGCTATCTAAATGTCCCTCGAAAGAAACTTCGTAATATTGATAACCTTCTAAGTTCGAACGTAAACTTCCCATTTTCATAGGATATGAAAATGATAATCTTAAAAACGATTCTTGTGATTCTAACTCTTTTTTATATGCCTTAAGCACCTTTTCAAGCATATCTAAGGAAAAGACTTCATCCTTAAACTTGTAGAAGGTGCGCATAATTCTACTCATATTAATGCCTTTTTTATCAACATCTAAACTAACATACCCATCAATAGATGTTTGCAACACATCAGATTTACCATCTCTTGTCTTAATCTTTAATGGTAATTTAAAATTTGATATACCAACTTGCTGAATAGGCACATTGGCGCCTTCAATAGTTGATGAAGGTCCGTTTTGTAAATCTGGTAATGATTCTTTGTACTCTGACGTAACGTTAAATGTTGGATCGTAAAATCTGGGCATTTGGTTAGTAAGCATTGTTTTTGAGTAATCTATAGAGTTTTGAGGGTTTTATATGGACAGTATTCAACATAATTTCGTTCAGTCTCATACAACTTCACTGAATATAATTTAGAACCTTCTGATGAAATTTCCTCTACTTTATGCTTTAGTTGATGATAAAAAGCAATAACCAAATTTTCTGATGTTGGATTAATACCTTTTAAAAAAGGAACATCCAAATTTAAATTTCGATGATCGCAAGGTTCGAGAATTTTTTCATTAATTACTTTTTTCAATTTTCCCAAATCAACTACATACCCTGTTTCTTTGCTTGGAACTCCAGCTACGGTTACTTTTATTTCATAATTATGACCATGCCAGTTAGCATAATTACATTTTCCGTAGGTAACAGTGTTCCATTCATCGGGTTTTGAAGGATTATGTAGTCGATGTGCAGCATTAAAGTGTGCTTTGCGAGTAACAAAAATCAAATTTTTTCTCCTAATTTTTTTATTTAACTCTTTTAAGTTAAAATGAATTCCAAAAAGAAAGGAGCCCCAGTTTCCAGGAGCTCCTTTTTTATCAGCACACCTCACTTTATTGTGAGATATTTCTTTAGTAGATGAACTACATGGCTTCTTCGGATATTAATTATCAGCCCAACGCACCCAATTGCCTACCGCCCAATTGGTAGTACCAAATGCACCAATATGTGTAGCTGAAGTATTGAAAAATCCATCACTAGGTGGAGTTGCTCCAACTACAGGTTGTGCTACTGTAAAATTGTAGTTAGATACGCTTGTAAAATTCGGATTTACATCTGTGGTAACTGCGCTATAATCTGTAGAATCTGAGGCGTTAGCAAACCCATCATTATTAAATAAAATAGTATTGCTTATGATAAGTGAGTTTGAAAAATTTGCTCTAGTATCATCCTCAATTTTGAAAGCATAACCATCAAAATCAGTAATTATGAAATTTTCAATTGTCCCTTCAAACTCTTCTCTTAAACGCATTCCATAATTTTTATCCTCTGCATCTTTAGTGGAACCATTCTGCTTTAAGCCAACCAAAGTAATATTGTAGAGCGTTGGTGAAGTAGCTGCTCCACTTCCTAATGTTTTTCTTCCATCGGATTCAAAGCCGTTATCTGCACCAGCAGTTTGTACAGCTAACCAATATTGTCCTTTCCCCTTCCAGCCTTCATCCATATCAAATGAATCATCATCATTGAAAGCCGAAATCAGGTATTTAGCATTTACTGATCCACCAAACCATTCAAAACCATCATCAGTACACTTGTATACTTGTATATATTCTAAAGTTGTACCTGAACCCACCGAATACAGACTTAATCCATTTAATTCAGATCCTTCTACGAAGGAATATCCAACATATTCAATACGAACATATTTTAACACCCCGCTGTTATCTGTATCATTAGTACCTCCATATTGAATAGCATCAGGTAGTCC
>JAYPYN010000076.1:9918-10951 GCA_038154605.1 Balneolaceae bacterium | reverse complement strand
ACCAATATTCCATGAATATTATAAATTTTGAGTGAGATTATACCTGATTTTGGAATACTATAATTTATATTTGTATTTGGATTAAATGGATTGGGATAATTTTGAGCTAATAAGAATGAGATCGGTTTTTGATCTTCTATGTGAGTAGTTTTTCTTTGCACTAATAACTCAAATCTTTGAATGGATTCATCATCCATTGCTAATTTTGATAAGGCATGGTGTCGACTTTTTTTCTTATAAACTGAATCTAATTCAAAGGATACCTCTCCTTGTAGGTCGAGCACTAATTGTTGATCTAAATACTTATCGTTTAGAATAAAATTAAATTCATCGCTCAATTGTGAGTCTAAATCCCAATTAAGTTGATGCTCTTTTTTTACACCATTCGATTTTATATCAAGTTGAATAATAAATTCATCATTGGTATGTATGGGTAGTGACAAAATCGATTGTAATTCTGAATCATATCTACATCCTATTATTGAATATCTCGACCTATTTGAATCTAATTTCATCGCATCATCAATATCCCAGTCAAGGGATGAATGATGCTTAAATACTATTTCGCATCCTTTATCATGTGTTTCGGATGAGGTTAAAGATAGTTTGAGTTTACCTTCTTTGGGATTAATTTTTCTAAAACTATTTTGTGTTGCTGAATTTACCGTTTTCGCACTAATAGGAAATGTAATCTCAGTTGCCGGATCTATAGCCGAACTCTCTACCCAAAATGCTTGCCATGGTTTTATAATTGCTGTCGATCTTGATACCGTTTCATATAGTCCGTCTCTAAGTATATGAATATTATTTTGCAAGGCTTTATCTGATATAACCATGCTAAGATCTATATTCGATTGAAAAGGATTACCTACCAATGTAAATGTTGAGTTTCCCGTTGCTACCGTTGAATTTAAAGGAACTGAAACATCAGAAGAAGGCTCTTCTAAATCAGTATCTAATCTTATAGGTAAATAGGAACTACCACTATTTTCATTATCAAAAAAATAAACAATTAATCCATTCCCATTAGTAA
>JAYPYN010000076.1:3251-9908 GCA_038154605.1 Balneolaceae bacterium | reverse complement strand
TAATCACACTATTTAAAGTAGCTGGAGAGGAATACATCCCCAAAGAATTGAAGAGAAAAACATTAGAATCATCTGAATTTTCAATACCTTGAATAAATGTATTATCAGCAAGTTCGTTTAAGGTAGCATTATTGCCAGGAATGGTTAACAATTTCCATCCTGCATTGCCTTTTATCATTGTTTGCGGCTTAAGATTTGTCTCAATCCCTGAATTATATCCTGGAGAGGCTACCAAAGATGCATTGCTATTAGATGGTGCGATATCAAAAACCTTCCAATATCCAGAACTTACAACATCTCCATCAGATGAGTTTGATGTTTGGTTAAAACTCCCATCATTAGGGAGTTCATTAAAAATTCTTAGGGCAACTTGATTGGTTGAAAAAGAAGAAGAATTTCCTATGTTATCTTTAGAAAAAGAATCTATAACATCCGTCCCATTTCTCATTAACTCATACTTATCATTTCCATTATGGTTAATTGCCGCCGTATTTTGGTGTACAATCCCCTCTCCAAAAATCGACTGAACGCCAAAGTTTACGTTATCATCACCAATCACAAAAAAAGATTTTGATTTCACAATGCCCATCAAAGAAATAGAAACACCTGATGTATTTGCATTACTATATCGAATTAATTCATAACCACCAGAAGTCAAATCAATAGTTTGATTTGAATAATTAAATAACTCCACGTATTTAACACTGCCTCCATTCGCTTCATATACCTCTGATATGTATAGATCTGGAATAAGATCTGAAGGCGGTGGTGGAGGTGAGCTAGATTGAAAATAGGCTCTTCTAACTAGCGTTGTATCATGAATGAATGGATTACGATTGCCTTGAACACTTTCGATTTCTAAACTTCTAGTCACTTCTTCAGAATCAACGGGATCGGCTTTATGCCATTGATACAATACATTCTTCATACCATCAAAAAAAGCTTGATTATTCTGAGTGTCATTAATAACATGGGTATTATTTTGGTACATAGTCCAAAAATAAAAAACAGCGCGGGCTACATTTCCCTTATGATCTTCCCTTGGCTCAAAGGTAGAATTATAATACTCACTATATTGATCTATTTCAGATGATGGTATAGAATTTATACTCCCACCATTTTCCCAAAACCACCAAGATGTAGTTAAATTATCATTTATTTCAGCAAAAGGATGATTACTTCGGGATTGGTTAGGGGAACTCCAAGTAGGAAATAAATGATGGATATCGCCTCGCATAGGCTCTTTTTCATCATAAAAACTTTGCGGCCATATATGTTCCGTATTAAAACTCAGTCCAACATTAGAAGGTGTTCGAGTCCCATCTTTTTTTGCTCTTAAACCCGAATAAACACAGGTTAAACTATCCGTTGCATCCACATCTAGCCATGTATACATAGCATTTCGAGCGGTATCATAACTTTTAGGTGAACTTGGATAGTAATAAATACCTAAATCGTTGATTAAATCAGAGCCATATTCATTTGGCAAAATAGTATCATTTTGCGAATAAACTATTGAATGAGTAAAAAATAAAAAAATACATACAGCTTTAAAGCGCATCCTATTGCTTAATAATGTCCATCCTATTATGTCTAAATTTAGGACTTATGCATCAATAAATATCAATACTAAGTGTTTATAAAACTGTTATTTTTTTTATATGAATATAAATTTTAAGCAAATATTACATTTATAATATTTATTAGTATTAATTAAAAGCTATATAATAATTAATATAGGTTGATATAACGTTATGCATATATTTTAAGGCTTTAATTCTGAGCATAAATTATACAAAATGATTTTTTTTCTATGCATAAAGGTTATTTGTGTCATATCTAAATGCCACAATTTTTTTATACACTTATTCATTTTATATCAACATTTTGCGTGGTAGTTAGTCTTCATCCTAACTCAAAAATCCTTATCTTTACGTATGCAAAAAGTTGCCTTTGAAACCCTAGGCTGTAAACTCAATTTTTCTGAAACCTCTTCTATGAGGCGTGATTTCGAACATGAGGGCTTCGAACTCGCTGAGTTTACCGATCCTGCTGATATTTATGTAATAAATACATGCTCTGTAACACTAGATGCTAATAGTGCATGCCGTAAAACCGTACGCCAAGCGCTACGTCGTAATCCTAATGCGTTTGTAGCAGTTGTTGGATGTTATGCACAATTGGAACCCGAAGAAATAGCCCAAATAGAAGGTGTTGATGTTGTATTAGGGGCTAAAGATAAATTTCATCTCCTCGATCTTTTTGATGATTTCGTTAAACAAGAAAAAACAATCATCCATAGAACTGATGTAAACGATGCCGTTGACTTCCACAATGCGTTTTCGTCCGATGATCGTACAAGAGCTTTCCTTAAAGTGCAGGATGGCTGTAATTACAAATGTTCATTCTGTACCATCCCTTTAGCTCGTGGAACTTCAAGGTCTCCAAAAATATCAACTGTGGTTAGAAATGCTCACCAATTAGTGGAAGAAGGATTCAATGAAATCATAATTACTGGTGTAAATTCGGGTGATTTCGGTTATGGCACGGATGAAAATTTCTTACAACTGCTACAGGCTTTAGATAATGTGGATGGACTTAACCGACTACGAGTATCTTCGATCGAACCAAATTTATTGACTACGGACATTATTGAATTTGCTGCAACATCAAAGAAATTACAACCGCATTTCCATATACCCTTACAAAGCGGTTCCGATACCATGCTAAAATTGATGAGACGGCGTTACAGAACAGATCTTTATAGAAGTCGCGTGGAATTAATTAAAAAATTAATGCCAAATGCTTGTATTGGTGTGGATGTAATTACAGGACATCCAGGTGAAACAGAAACTTTATTTAAAGAATCATTTAATTTCATTGATGAATTGAACGTGTCTTATCTCCATGTATTTACTTATTCTGAAAGACCAAATACACATGCGTTAGAACTTGCCCCTATTGTACCTAAGCCAATACGTAAATCAAGAACTCATTTATTAAGAAGGCTCTCAGCAAAAAAACGATTTGAATTTGATGCACAATTTGTTGGGCAAATACGACCAGTTTTGTTTGAAGAAGAAAACAAAAACGGATATATGTTTGGATGGACTGATAATTATGTTCGAATTGCTATTCCTTTTTCTCCACGTTTAATTAATTCCATACAATCTGTTGAAATCGGCGATTACTCCAAAGAAGGATTCCATTATGGAAGATTGAATTCTACTGTAATGGAAGAAGAAAAAACCATACAGGAATTAATCGACTGATGCAATCTGAATCCAACGAAACTATTTTTGACCGAGTAGCACGATTACTTCGACAACAAAGAGAGATTTATGGAGATTTTGAAACCAAAATAAATCCTGAATACACAGAAAAAATTATTATAGATGATCTAGTTTCAGAACCTGAAACTAACTTTGAATTAATACAACCTTCAACAATAGAAAAAAAACTTGCGGCGTGTAGTTCTCTAACCGAGTTAAAATCGCTTTGTGAAGAGTCTGAAGTGTTGAAAACTGATCTTAATAACACAAATTTAGTATTTGGGTCGGGTAACCCAACAGCAGATTTAATGATTATCGGGGAAGCTCCAGGTGAAATTGAAGATCAACAAGGCGAACCTTTTGTAGGTAAAGCTGGTCAACTACTGGATAAGATTTTAAATGCCATTAACTTCAATAGAACCGATGTTTACATAGCAAACATCTTAAAGCATCGTCCACCTAAAAATAGAGATCCAAAACCAGAAGAACGCAAAAAAAGCCTTCCTTTTTTATTGAAACAAATAGAGTTAGTGAATCCAAAATTAATTTTATGTGCTGGTAAAGTATCAGGAAATACGCTATTAAATTCAGATTTGAGTTTAAAACAAATGCGACAAAAATTTCACAACTTCAATGGTATAGAGTTAATGGTAACTTATCATCCTGCAGCATTACTTCGAAACCAACATTGGAAACGACCCACTTGGGATGATGTGCAATTATTACGCGCACGCTATGATGAATTAAAGGGCAATTCTTAGTGTGGATAACTTGTGTAAATCTTGTTGAAAAGAAATATAAAATTGCACGTTCTTATTAGTTATTTTAACGAGATACACGTTATAATTTAGATCAGTTGGCAAAAGTAAAAGGCTCCATTTACGGTAAAAACAATTATTCGAATCAATCTCAGATCTTGGAACAAGAAGGTAGAGTTCCTCCCCAAGCAGTAGAAGTGGAAGAAGCCGTTTTAGGCGCTATGTTAATAGAGCATGGGGCATCCACTATTGCTTTACAGATGTTAAAGCCCGATGATTTCTATAAGCCTGCAAATAGACATATTTTTGAGACTTTATCTAATTTATTTGAGCGCGATAATCCTCTCGATTTACTCACTGTTGAAAATGAACTTAGAGACAATGGATTATTAGATATAGTTGGAGGCACAACTTACATTTCTGATTTAACACGCTCCGTAAGTTCTGCTGCAAATATCGATTATCATGCCCAAATTATTATCGAAAAAGCAATTAAAAGACGCTTGATATTAAATTGCACCGATGTAATTAAAGAGTCTTACGATACCTCCACGGATGCCTATGATGTTTTAGACGATGCAGAACAAAAAATTTTTGATTTAGCAAATCAAAAAAGTAAAAGCAGCGCCCAACCTGTAGCCGACATTTTAAAGCATACTCTATCCTATCTTGAGGAAATGCGTGGCAAAAAATATGGGATTACTGGAGTACCAACAGGACTTGCGGTTGATCAAATGACAGCCGGTTGGCAAAATGGTGACTTGGTAATCGTAGCTGCTCGCCCATCCATGGGAAAAACAGCCTTTGTATTAACAGCGGCAAGAAATGCGGCCATGCACCCTGATGAAAACCTTCGAACATCGGTAGCTATTTTTTCTTTAGAGATGTCCAATCAATCCTTGGTTCAACGATTACTTACCATGGAAGCCCGTGTACGTGCTGATGAAGCTCGTAAAGGGACTTTGAATGATGACAGTTTTAAAGATTTAATTGAAGCTGCTGGAAGATTATTTTCAGCTAATATTTTTATTGATGATACGCCAGCTATTACTTTGATGGAGCTAAGAACCAAGTGCCGACGATTAAAAAGTGAACATAACATCGGACTTATTGTAGTTGATTATTTACAGTTAATGCAAGGCTCTTCCAAAGACAATGGAAGCCGAGAACAAGAAATTGCAAGTATTTCTCGAGGGTTGAAATCTCTGGCAAAAGAATTAGACGTCCCTGTGATTGCACTTTCTCAACTTTCTAGAGCGGTAGAACAAAGAGGTGGCGATAAACGACCGCAGCTAAGTGATTTACGAGAATCAGGGTCTATCGAGCAAGATGCAGATGTGGTTATGTTTTTATATCGTCCAGAATACTATGGAATTACCACAACTGCCGAAGGACAATCTACGGCAGGTCTTGCCGAATTAATTATTGGAAAACAAAGAAATGGTCCCGTTGGTAGTAAAATGCTATTCTTTGTAAAAGATTACGCTCGATTTGAAAATCTAACTTCAGCAGGTGAAGGTACTCAGGAACTCAATCCTGTGTCTCAAGATTTATTAGATGCGAACTTTACACCTAGCAATTCTGCAATTATGCCGCACAATTTATCCTCAGATGAAGACGCTCCTTTCTAAGTTAAATGCACGTTAAAATATTAATTTTATTTTTTCTTTTTGGATCTGTGCCAAAAAAAACAAATGCGCAGTATATCGATTATGCCAAAGAAGTTATTCATATTCTTGCTTCGGATACGTTACATGGTCGAGGATATGTAAATAATGGAGATGGGAAAGCTGCAAGATTTATAAAAAATGAATTTAAAAAACTAGGTGTAACAGCAATAAATGAATTCTATTTCCAAGAATTTGATCTTTCAATCAATACCTTTCCAGATTCAATATTTCTTTCCATAGATGATGAAAATTTTCTAGTAGGTGGTGATTTCCATGTACATCCGGGGTCTCCATCAATTAATGGTAAATTCGAATATATTTTTATCAATAAAGATGAGATTTTTGATCCGCAATTGTTAAGCAGCAAAATATCAAAATCGAAAGGAAAGATACTTGTTTTAGAAGAATACCCTGATTCTCTGCTTGATGAGACTAAGCGAAAACAATTACAGCAACTAGAGCAATTTCTTACATTGCATCCCAAAAATCCTGCTGTTGCTTCCATCATACTTACTTCCAAAAAACTTACATGGTACGCTTCTACCTTCCAATCCGCTATACCAAGTATATATCTAAAAAAAGAGTATTTCGACCCAAGTTCCAAATTAATCACACTAAATATTTCCAATAGATATATCCAACAATATAAAACACAAAATGTATTGGGCTTTTTAGAAGGTAAACATACCGATTCATTGATCGTGGTAATGGCTCATTACGATCATTTTGGAATGATGGGTCAAGCAATTTTTCCCGGAGCAAATGACAATGCTAGTGGAGTTGCCATGCTGTTAAGTCTGGCAAAATATTATAGTATAAATAAACCCGAATTTTCTATCATTTTTGCTGCTTTTGGTGCAGAAGAAGCTGGTTTAATTGGATCAAAGTATTTTGTAGATCACTCCCCTATTGATTTGTCAGCTATAAAGTTTGTATTGAATTTCGATCTTGCTGGCA
>JAYPYN010000076.1:0-3137 GCA_038154605.1 Balneolaceae bacterium | reverse complement strand
GACGAAGGCATTCAGGTTGTAAATGGTTCGGTCTATAATTATCAATTTAATCGATTAAGAGAATTAAATCAGAAATACAATTTGTTGCCTGAAGTAAAAATTCGTGGTGTCGCATGTAATTCCGATCACTGTAATTTCGATCGAATTGGGATACCTGGATTTTACATGTATACATTAGGAGGAATTAGAGCTTACCATGACATCTATGATAGAGCCGAAACGTTGCCGCTTACAGAAGTTAATGATTACTTTCGTTTGATAACTCTTTTTCTTGATTCGATGTGAACGTAAAAAACTAGAGATTATTCAAAGATTTTGGAATTTAGCTATGGTTTTGATTTTTCTTATACATTTGGCTCAACAAATACAGGTGGCTTCTATATTTAATGAGGAGTTTACTATATAAGAACCTCTAGTTTGTTATTTCCGAACAAGTTTCTCAAACAAGCGATCATACTTTTTACACATACGGCTCCAATCTAGTTGCTTATTTATGTTTTGGAGCGTTGCTTTAGGCAAAGCCTTTGTTTTATTCTGTAATAAATTTTTAAGGTGTTGAAATAATTCATCCTCATTATCATAGAGCACGGGTGCATGAAGCAACGGCGCATGCAAAGAGTCGGGTATTAATTCAGGATAATGCAGGGCATTAGGTACCAATGGATGGCATCCACAATAAATAGCTTCCATAATGGAAACACAAAAAAACTCATATGTAGCTGTGGATACTACGATATCCCCCTTATGAAGGAGTTTGCTGTATGCTTCTTTATCCTCTACAAATCCAAAGTGTTGAATCTGAGAACCAAAACGTTTCCATGCTTTTTCAAATTCTTTTGGTTTGCCATCTTTACTGTCACCAGCTAAAATAAGATCAAATGTTAAATCAATATCATTTAACCTATTGAGAATTCGAAAAAACATTGCAGGATTTCGATCAAATTGCCATCGTTGATTCCATACAATTACAGGGCGCTTGTTTTGCGCTCGAGTATCGTTATGCGTATCAAAATAATGTAAATCTAATCCTGGATGCATCACTACACTTTTATCTCGAATTAAATCAACCGTATGGTGATGTTTATCTCCAGGATAATGGTCAAGAAATTCTGGTAATGCTTCAAGCAGATCATTTAACTGAAATTGTGACGGAAATAGCAATGTATCAGCAGAAAGCATACTTACATAGTTTATGTAACAATAAGTCATATCTCGAGTTTCCCCTTCTGGGATTGGCCGAGTAAATTGATTATCGTGCATGTACATAATCTTTGGAGTATGGGCAAACCTTGGGTTTGTTAACGCTAAAAAAGCAGGTAGATTAGTCATACTACTCGTCATAAGTACATCAATTGGCTGCGTTACCTGTTTGGTAAGTTCCGCCAAAGTAACTGAATCTCCATGCATGCGCCATTTCCATCCTTGATAATTAAGTTTAATTGGGATGATGGTATGGCTAGAATTACTTTTTAGTCCTTTTATAAAAGCTTTATGAGAACCACTATAATAAGGCTCGATTACAAGTATGTTCATCTATCGAAACCGAGATTGAATTTCATCTAGTGAAAGATACACGATTGTTGGTTTTTTCAAAGGGTCTAAATACGGTTGTTCGCAGGCAAAAAGTTGGTCAACGAGCGCCTCCATTTCTTGGTTGCTCAACTTTTTACCTCTTGGAATCGCCGCACGAGCTGCAAATGCAATAGCCAAGCGTTCGCGTGCCTCTACATGTATACTTTGCCCCAATTCCTGATAGTGATGAAGCATGGATACGAGTACTTCCTGTTCATTGCCAATGTCTATATCGGCAGGTACCCCACTAATCATGGCCGTATTCCCACTTAGTAATTGTACGGCAAACCCCATGTGTTGTACAATAGGATGAAGCTCTTTTAGCAGCATATACTCCGAAGCAGATAACTCTATGGTTTGTGCAAACAGTAATTGTTGCGTGCTAGGTAATGCTTCTTGCGTGGCAAGAATGGCTTTTTCGTAAATTATGCGTTTATGCGCTAGATGTTGATCGATCATACACAATCCCGTTCTAGTTTGTGTGATGATGTAGGTGCCATGTAGTTGCCAAAATGAAGCCAATTCCGATCGCTCACTCTTGCCTACCATGTGCGGTTGCGCCTGCCTAGAATCCATGGACGATGCATCTGCATATAAATCACGAGCCATCTGATCCCCTGATCGAGCACTATTTATTCTTGAAGGTACGCTATAGCCACTCGGGGCAGAAACCGGTATGGATGGAACCTTAAATTGAAAGCTCCTTTCAAAATCTTTGGGGGTTTGATCACTCAAGAATGAAGCCTCATCCGATGGAATCATAGGCACCTTAAAATGAGTATGTAATGCCTTGTTTACCACCGATTTCGCAAGCTGAATAATACTGCGTTCGTCCTCAAATTTTACTTCCATTTTTGCAGGATGCACATTCACATCTACTTTTGAGGGATCTATGTCGATGAACAGGGCATAAAAAGGATATTCGTTATTTCGCGTCCATGCGTCATATAAACTCAGCAGTACATGTGTTAGATACCGGTGCTGGAAAGGCCGACCATTGACAAATAAAAATTGCTCTCCCCTACTTTTTTTGGCTAGTTTAGGATCTGAGGCATACCCATATATTTTCACATAGCTGGTTTGTTGTTCAAACTCTATTAAACTTGCATTGTATGCTGTTCCAAATAACTGAACAATGCGCTGTTTTAAGGATGCAGAAGAAAGGGTGTAGATATGCTCTGCATCAGCAAGTACTTCAAATGAGATACTCGGAAAGGCTAATGCCGCATTCTGAACGACGCGCAAGATGTGTCTTAACTCTGTGACATCTGTTTTCAAAAACTGACGACGCGCAGGCACATTATAGAATACATTTCGTACGGCAATACTGCTTCCGTCTGGAGTGGCAACGGGGGTAATCGGATGTGCGACTCCTCCGTGTAGCTCCAATTCCCAACCATTGGTGTCTTCTGCACGTTTAGAGCGTACCGTAATTTGGGAGACCGAAGCTATCGAGGCCATGGCTTCCCCTCGAAAACCCATGGTTTTAATGCAAAATAACTCGTCGATAGCATGGAGCTTCGAGGTTGCATGACGCTCAAAACACAAAGGTAAGTCTTGGGCGC
>JAYPYN010000075.1:0-11016 GCA_038154605.1 Balneolaceae bacterium | reverse complement strand
ATAGTTGAAGGAAGCTCAATATCCAACAAAAATATTTTCTATTTCCCTGCATTCAAAAGCGAATTTCTGAAATCTGGTGAACTTCACAGGCTTGCCCACGAACATAAAGCTGCTCTTATTACCTATAATTATTATGATGAAGCCTCTAAACCAATTCGATACCAAACCTCCTTGCCGCATAGAATGCTAATGCCTCTAGCCTTAGGACTACCTATCGTTTTACCAAAGAAAAAGTTTGATGCAATGGAACAAATTATTAAAGACCATGAAGTCGGTATGGCTTATGAGAGCATCGAGGAATTAAAACATTTTTTAGAGGGTAACGGCTGGATGATTGCTAAATCAAATCTTAAGAAAAAGCAACATATGTTTCATTATGATGCTGAGGGATTCAAATCATTTGTTAAAAAATTAATCTCTTAAAATTTTCAATATTTCTTTACTTGCTTCCCCATCCCCGAACGGGTTTTCTATACTGCTCATAGAAGCATATTCTGTAGATGAATCTAATAATAGTGCGGTTTCTTTCACAATTTCTTCCATCCTTGTGCCCACTAATTTAGCTGTACCAGCTAAAATAGCTTCCTCACGTTCGGTTGTATCTCGCATCACCAAAACGGGAATATTTAAACTTGGCGCTTCTTCTTGAATTCCTCCGCTATCAGTGAGTATCAAAAACGCTTTACTCATTAACCATAAAAATTCGGGGTATCCAAGCGGGTCTATCAGGTGTACATTTTCAATGTCGCTAAGATAGTGTGTTACTGGTTGTTTTACCTTGGGATTTAAATGCACTGGATAAACAATTTGAACATCTTGCCTTGATGAAAGACGAGTTAACGCCTTACAAATCTGTTTAAAACCATCTCCAAAATTTTCCCTACGATGTCCCGTTACTAAAATCAGCTTTTTACGCTCATCGATGAACTTGGATAGTTTGTTTATTGTATCTGATTGGTACGCTTCTAGTTTTTTTAAACCTAAATAAAGAGCATCAATAACGGTATTCCCCGTTACCCAGATTCTACTAGGAGGTATGCCTTCTTCTAAAAGATTATTTTTCGATGTTGGCGTAGGTGCAAAATGCAGATCCGCAATACGAGCGGTTACTTGCCTATTAACTTCTTCTGGAAATGGTGATAATTTATTAAATGTTCGTAGACCAGCTTCTACATGATATACCTGAATAAAAAGCCGCTAAAGCCGCAATGGTAGCCGTTGTTGTATCTCCTTGTACAAAAACTGCATCCGGTTTATATTCGTCAAATACAGGTTTTAAACCGTTTAAAATTGATGCCGAAAGTGTCAGCAAGTTTTGATCTGTTTTCATCAGATCAAGGTCATAGTCTGGTACAATTTCAAAAAAAGACAATACCTGATCTAGCATTTCTCTATGCTGCCCAGTTACACACACTTTATATGTAACGTGCTCTGGAAACTTTGAAAATTCTTTAATGATAGGTGCCATCTTTATAGCTTCTGGTCTGGTGCCAAAAACAAAAAGAAAGTTCTTACTTATTGATGTATGCATTTATCAAGGTAAGCATATATTAAAAAGTAGTAAATCTATTAACCTACTAGATATTCCATCAGCGAAAAAGCATAACCATATAGATGTACGGATATTCATAAATCACTATCCACTTTCTTTCTTTTCGTTGGCAATCTCGGTATTATTGAGGTCTTCATTTCTCTAACCAAAAGAACGAATTTAAGGTCTTTTTCCATGAAAATTCACGAGTATCAAGCAAAAGAAATTTTAAAAAAATACAACGTAGCTGTCCCTGATGGAATTGCGGCTACCACGGTTGATGAAGCAGTAGATGCAGCCACAAAGTTAAAAGACAATGGCGCAACACTCTTTGTTGTTAAAGCTCAAATCCATGCTGGTGGGCGTGGAAAAGGACGCACAAAAAAGAATAACGCGAAAGGTGTAATTTTGTGCAAAACCGTAGACGATGTGCGCCAAGCAGCAGAATCTCTGTTAGGCGATGTTTTAGTAACTATCCAAACAGGAGAAGAAGGTCAGTTGGTTCAAAGACTTTACGTTACTGATGGTGTAGATATCGCCAAAGAATTCTATTTAGGAATCCTGCTCGATAGAGCCGTTTCCAAGAATGTAATCATGGTTTCAACCGAAGGTGGAGTTGAGATCGAACAAGTTGCAGAAGAAACACCAGAAAAGATTGTTAAGGCCTGGGTGGAACCCGGAATGCCATTACAAGTAAATCAAGCTCGGTTCCTCGCTTTTTCACTAGGGTTAAAAGGGGAGGCACTTAAAAAAGGAATCAAATTCATAATGGCTATTTATAACGCCTACACCGAAACCGATTCGGATATGTTCGAGATTAATCCTCTTATCCTTACACCAGATAATGATGTTATGGCTTTAGATGCAAAGGTTACTTTTGATGAAAATGCGCTGTATCGCCACGCTGATGTAGCCGAATTAAAAGACGAATCGGAGGAAGATCCTTTTGAACTAGAAGCTGCCAAATACAATCTAAATTACATCAAACTAGATGGAAATGTAGGTTGTATGGTAAATGGCGCCGGACTTGCGATGGCTACCATGGATATCATTAAGCTATCTGGTGGTGAGCCCGCAAACTTTCTAGATGTGGGAGGTGGAGCCAATGTAGATACAGTTAAAAATGGATTTAGAATTATTCTAGACGATCCAAACGTTAAAGCAATATTAATAAATATTTTTGGTGGAATTGTACGTTGCGATCGTGTTGCAAATGGTATTATTGAAGCCGTTAAAGACCCAGAAATCGCCGCTAAAGTTACTGATGTTCCCATTATTGTTCGCCTACAAGGAACAAATGCAGAAGAAGCGAAAGAGATCATCGATAATTCTGGCTTGAATGTAATCTCTGCTGTTCTATTGAAAGAAGCTGCAGAAGAAGTAGCTAATGTGTTAGCCTAGTTGCATCAAGATTTTTCTAGCCCAATCTAACAGATTGGGCTTTTTTTGCTTAAAGAATTTAGACAGATACTAATCCTGCACTTACCTCTTCATAGAATTGCTCGTATTGGGCAACCACATAATCTTGATTGAAGATTTCGGCCCTTTTTCTAGCATTTTCAGCTAATCTAGAATGAAGATTCTCATCAGTTAGAATATTCTTTGCATGCTCAGCCATGCAATCGGTATTATCTAAATCGCATAAATAACCTGTTTCACCTTCAATATTTACTTCAGGAAGTCCACCAATATTTGATGATATTACCGGTACAGAACAACTCATCGCTTCGAGTGCCGCAAGTCCAAAGGTTTCGGATCCGGATGGAATTAAAAATAAATCGGCGATAGAAAGTACTTCTTCTACTTCTTCAAGTTTTCCTAAAAACCGAGTATGGCTACAAATACCTAAATCTCTACACTGTTGTTCCGCTTTTTGGCGATCTGGTCCATCTCCCACCAATAATAGTTTAGCTTTTATACCATGATCTAAAATCTTTGCAAACACCGAAACCACTTCTGGTACACGTTTTACCTTGCGGAAATTAGATACATGAACCACTACTTTTTCCCCATCAGGGCAGATCGCTTTTTTGAAGTGACTTTTATTTGATTTCTTGAAACGCTCTAAGTCGATAAAATTTGGAATTACTCGAATATCTTGCTTGATATCAAAATAAGAATAGGTTTCTTTTTTCAGATAATCTGATACGGCTGTTACCCCATCACTTTTATCAATCGAAAACTCTACCACATGTTTATAGCTTGGATCACGCCCCACTAGGGTAATATCTGTACCATGCAGAGTTGTAATTATTGGAACTGAAATACCTCGTTCCGCCATGATCTGTTTTGCTAGATAGGCACTGGTAGCATGTGGTAAAGCATAATGTACATGAAGTAAATCTAGATTTTGGAACTCAATAAGGTTTACCATTTGCGAGGCAAGCGCTAGGGCGTAGGGTGGATATTCAAACAAAGGGTAGGAATTGATAGATACTTCATGATAACTGATGTTAGTATCGAGGATATCTAAGCGCGCTGGGCGTTGATAACTTAAAACATGTATTCGATGCCCTTTACCAGCTAATACTTTAGCAAGCTCTGTGGCAACAACACCACTTCCCCCAAAAGTTGGATAGCAAACAATTCCTATATTCATATACTATTAAATTCTGTTATATAAATGACTGGTATATTAATTTTTTTTCTCAAAAACATGTTTTAACACAAGCTTTTTATTCCGCATATTTCGATGAAGATACCGATTCTTTATATTTACACATTAAATCGTTAAACATTCGTAAATTTGTGCAATAGATAAAACTAATTTACAGTTAAAACGTTCGAACCAAAAGTATTGGATACAATGAACACATACTTGGTTAATAAAATTAATTGTACCGATTGGAATTTACGAATAAACCAACGCAGACTTTATTAATGATTCACATTCTAGCTATTCTATTATTTATTTCTAGTTCCACATTTTATAATGAGGACGCTAAAAAAGGAAATGAAGCATACGAAAATGGTGATTATCCACTAGCCGAAGAATATTATCGATCGGCCATAGAAGAAGAACCAGAAAACGCTCAAGTGTATTTTAACCTAGGAAATGCACTAGCACAACAAGGAAAGGTGGAAGACGCCGTTAAAATGTATTTGCAATATAATTCAATGGTTGAATCATCAGAAGAAAAATCGCAAGGCGAATATAACATTGGAACTATTTTATCTGAAACCGAGCAATGGAAACCAGCAGCAAAGCATTTTAAAAATGCTCTAATCTTGAACCCATTTGATTCGGAGGCAAAACATAATTTCGAGAAGGCTTTGATGGAGAACCAAAAACAAGAAGAAGAGCAAGAGAATAAAGAAAATGAAGAGCAAGAACCCCCATCTGAATATGCAAAAGCTATGAAAGCCCAAGCTGAAGAACTTGTTCGACAAAAAAAATATAAAAAAGCGTATGACTTAATGTTAGAAGCATTAGAAGTTGACAAAAGCGTACAAAATTACAACGAATTTATTCAACGAATAGGAGCCGTTAATGACATTGACTCATAAACAAACAATTAGTCTGTGTATTATATTTAGTTCGTTATTTTCCATAAATGCACTCGCCCAAACTGCGGAAGATTATTTTCATGATGGTGCTCAAACATATATTGGTGGAAACCTTGCAGGAGCAATGAATTTAGTGCAAGACGGCTTATTTAAATTTCCTGATGATCCTAAGCTTAATGAGTTGCTTGAAACATTGAAAGAAGAAGAGCAAAAAAAACAAAATAAAGATCAAGAGAATCAGGATCAGCAAAACGAAGATCAGAAGAAGGATCAAGAGCAAAACAATCAGGAACAAAATGAAAATAAAAACGACGAACAGGAAGAGGAAAAGCAGGGAGATCAAGAAAATGAATCACAAGAGAATCAGGATAAAGAGAATCAACAGCCTCAACCTCAAAATGCTCGGGAAATAAGTAAAGAAGAAGCTCAAAAAATCCTCCAAGCATTAGCACAAAAGGAAAAAGAACTACTAAAAGAATTTAAAAAGCTAAAACCACAAGGATCGGCCACACATGATAAAGATTGGTAAAACTTGTAGTCTCATTGCCATACTTTTTCTACACTTTGTTGGTACACAATCTGTATTGGGACAAGATATATCTGTGGAAGCAACTCTGTCTGAGACTAATATTTTTTCTGGAGAATCGGTTCGGCTAGACCTATCCATCTCTGGGCAATCGTTAAATTCAATAAATCGACCTCAAATACCTTCCATTAATGGGCTGCGTTGGCTTTCTGGTAGTACTAGCCAGTCGACTAGTTATTCCTATGTAAATGGGCGCCCGTCCGTAACCTATACTTATGGATATTCTTTTGTGGCAGAAAATCCTGGAAATTATACGTTCCCTAGTTTACCCGTCGATGTTGATGGTAAAAGATATTCTACAAAGGAGATATCCTTCAAGGTTTTAGATCCGAATTCTATTAATAAGGGAAATGCCCCAAGAACCCCCGATATATATGCTCGTTTAGAACCAAATACTACCAACCCCGTGGTAGGGGAGCAAGTGATTGCAAGTATCGTTTTATATTTTAAAAAAGAAGTTGAAGTAACTTCCTATAATCCATCTCCAGGCTGGAAGGCCGAAGGGTTTTGGAAGGAAGATCTAGAGAACAATCAGCAAATAAAAATTACCTCAACATTAATTGGTGGAGTTAGATATCAACGCGCAATACTTATGCAAACAGCAATATTTCCCACCAAATCGGGAAGTTTAGAATTAAGTCCGCTTGAGGTTGTTGTTCAAATTAGAGATCGAAAACGGCGTAGAGATATTTTCAGCTTTGGGTTAGGTCAAGAACGTAAAGAAATACAAACATTGCCCGTAACTATAAATGTGCGTCCACTTCCACCTGTTGATGCTGTATACTCCGGGGCAGTGGGTAAATTCACTATATCAAGGACGGTAACTCCAACAAAAGCCCTAGTGGGCGAAAGTATTGAAATAACTACCAGTATTTACGGAGAGGGTAATATTCCATTAATCGTTAAACCAGAATACGATTTTCCTGATGCTTTAGAGTTATATGACCCTTCGGAAAGTTCAAAAATAAATAGATCCAAACAACAAATTAGTGGTCTTAAAACTTTTACAGACATAGTAATTGCGCGAAATGAAGGCGAATATATCATTCCAGAACAAAAATTTGCCTACTATAATCCTGATAAGCAAGCTTACTCGACGGTAAATCTACCTCCACTAACTATTAATGTTAAAGCAGACCCTAATCGCAAAATATCCAACAGTAAAGAACTTCGTTTTGATGTGAATCCAAGTACAGGACTAGCTTATTGGGTATCCACAGATAATACATCATTAACGGATAGAACTTGGGTGTGGTTTTTGTTAATTCTACCTGCTTTTGCCCTTGGAGTCGGATTTATTGCTAAAAATTATAATCACAGATTAAACAACGACTCTGCATTCTCTAGGTCGCAAAAAGCAAAAGATATTGCGTGGAAAGGACTTGTTGCCGCAGGTGCTGCAACAACCTTAAAAGAGGGATACCATCTTTTAGAAAAATCTATCTATCAATATGTATCAGATAAACTCAACCTCCCTAAAGCGGGTATTTCTGCAAAAGAACTTACTGAAGCCGTGCTAGAAAAAACCGACAATGAAACAGCCAAAGAATTAAAACGAATTCTAGATAAATGCGAAACCATTTCGTACGCTCCAAATGCTTCGCAAGAAGGCTTAGAAATTGATATTGAGCGTACCCAAACTCTCTTAAAAAAAATAGGCAAGATGGTATGAGAGCATTAATTCTACTTTCTATTTTTTGGATGTTTTCCTGCTATGCAGGAGCTCAAACCAATGCACAACTTAAGTTTGATGAAGCAAATACATTGCTTAAAGAAGGTGATTATTTAGGCGCCCTTAACGCCTATCGTGATATTGAAGAAACAGGTGAAATTTCTGGATCACTTTTTCTAAATATGGGTATCGTTTCTGTAGAAATAGACTCCTTAGGTTTAGCAAAATATTACTTCCTAAAAGCATCAGATTTTGAAGCAACGATTTCTGAAGCGAATGAAGCACTAACATATGTCGATTCCCAATTTAGTCGAAAATCTGCCATACTTCCTAAATTGCCGTGGGATCGGGCAATATCAAGTTTAATAAAAAATGTAGGTGCGGTACACGTTTTTATTTGGGGATTTATATTGATGACCCTTAGCGTACTTATTATCATCGTTAATTGGTTTTATCCACTTGCACTCCCAAAGAAGAGTATATTGTTCATATTTATTTGCAGCTTAAGCGTGCTAACCATTTTTCTTGCCTTTTATGTTGATTATGTTGATCAACGATATAAAGAAGGAATTATCATTGCGAAAGAAGTTCCGGTTACCACACAACCGAGTGAGGAAGCAGATATACTTGGTATTGCCTACGAAGGCTATGCGATAACTATTGATACTTTTGCTAGTGAAAAATCAGAAGGCTGGTATTACATTCGGCTTGGTAATGGACAATTTGGGTGGATACAACCAAAAGGATCAAAAATTTTATAACATGGAGTTCAAATGAGTAAAGCACAAGCTTATATAAATGCGAATCAACAAAAATTTTTAGATGAATTATTCGAATTACTTAGAATTCCAAGTGTGAGTACAGATTCAACTAAAGTAGATGAAATTCATAAAGCAGCTAATTTCTTAATCCAACAATTAACATCCTTACATCTTGACCGGGTTGAGTTATTTGAAACACCTGGGCACCCCATTGTATATGGTGAGCATTGCCCTCATCCTGATAAACCTATTGTTTTGATTTATGGACATTATGATGTACAACCCTCAGATCCAGATCATCTTTGGGATACACCAGCATTTGAACCAACAATAAAAGATGGAAATATTTATGCTCGAGGCGCGAGCGATGATAAAGGCCAAGCTTTTACTCATGTTAAAGCACTTGAATCATTTATAAAATCAGGAGAAGAAATTCCTGTTAATGTAAAGATTATCTTGGAAGGAGAAGAAGAAATAGGATCTCCAAATCTTGTACCATTCATTGAAGCACACAAAGAAATGCTTAGAACCGACATGGTCCTCATTTCTGACACCTCTATGTTTGGGAAAGATCAACCTTCCATCACCTATGGACTTCGCGGATTGGCTTACTTAGAAGTAGAAGTTGTTGGTCCCAACCGTGATTTACATTCTGGAGTATATGGGGGTGCAGTTGAAAATCCTTTGAATGTACTGTGCGAAATGATCGCAAAGATGAAAGATGAACACGGGGTGATTCAAATTCCTGGTTTTTATGATAATGTCATTGAGTTAACAGGTGCAGATCGTGCGGCATCCGCAGCATTACCTTTTGATGAGGAGGCTTACAAACAATCGCTTGATATCGATGCTGTACATGGTGAACAAGGATACACCACCTTAGAACGCGCGTCTGCAAGACCAACGCTGGATGTTAACGGAATTTGGGGAGGCTACACTGGTGAAGGAGCAAAAACGGTACTTCCATCAAAAGCGAATGCAAAAATTAGTATGCGACTAGTACCCAATCAGGATCCAAAAGAAATTGCTAAGCTATTTACCGATTATTTTAACTCAATTGCTCCAGATACGGTAAAAGTCTCGGTAACAGAGCATCATGGAGGGTATGCTTCTATCACAAATCTAGATTTTTATGGATTGAAAGCAGCTGCAAAAGCCTTTGAAGACGTCTTTCAAAAAGAAGTGTTATTTGCTAGAGAAGGTGGATCTATACCCATTGTGGCAGACTTCAAACGAGTGTTAGGGGTAGAATCTATTTTGATGGGATTTGGCTTAACCAGCGATGCTATCCATTCACCAAATGAAAAATTCTCCATTCAGGATTTTCATCGTGGAATAAAAACCTCTGCACGATTTTTGGAATTACTTCCTGATTTTGTGAGGTAATGGTAGTACTCGAGTTCATATTCAATGGGAATCCGTTTTTCGTAATTTTCAATAAATGCTTTCTTAGCATCAAAAATATTTCAAATAATTTTGCTTTACTCACTCTAGGTATCATTTTCTTTTCTCAGGCTTGTAGTACAATCGAAGTTACTGTTCAGAAGCAACAGTTAGAAATTGGAAGAAACCATATAACCAATAAACCACTTGAAGCAGTTGAATACAATTTTCCAAAAAGAGTTCATGACTTCCATTTTGATACTACAAATCAATTATTAACTGTTAATTTACGAGGTCTGAGTAAGAATGGAAAATGGTTAGATAATAAAGGAATTATTTTAAGATATGATCTTAGAACGGATAGTATTCTTTGGTATAAAAAAATTACCTATCAAAAAGAGAGTATAAATCAATATGGTGGGGTAACTATACACTCATCGAGAAATAAGAAAAGTCATTCAATTGACAATTATACTGGTGAACAACTCTGGGAAATAAAAAATAATCTTTTGTTTGGTGATACAAAATATGGTATTGGAATTGGTTATAAAATTAATTCAAGAATTAATGAAAATACATTGGAGGGTATTGATCTCAAATCTGGAAACGTACTATGGAAAAGAGATATTTCAAGGGAGTATGGCTGGAATGGTATCTTAATACCTAACGATAGTACTTTATTTATCTTAGCTTCTGGCTTAAATAAGTTAAATATCAATGATGGTACGGGTTGGTGTTTTAAGACAGTAACTGGTGAAAAGGATTATTCAGCAGCAATAATAGGAAGTATCTTAGGGGTAATGTCTGGATTAATGACTGGATATTATTCGATTTCTACGGGATATAATCTTGTTAAAAACGTGAATTCAAATGCATTATTCTTTGATGATACTATTTTTTTTGCTTCAAAAGATGATCTAGTAAGTTTAGCTGGAGATGGCACTATTATTTGGAAAGCCTCCCTACCAAGCGATAAAATGAGTCGATCATTAATATTTAGATTAGATTCAAATCTTATTTTGATTAATAGAGGTTTTTCTTACATGGGAAATAGACAAATTAAGTATGGAACTCCTTTTATTGCATCATACTGTTTAGATACAGGTAGTGAAAATTATTTTATCGATCTTGCACCAAATAATGAAGATATAATAAGAAGTATTCAACATCAGGATCATGAAATATTATTAGTGTTTAATCAAAGAGTTCTACGATACTCTCTTAAAACGGGTGAGTTATTAACTGAAAGTTTTTTTAAATCCGATTTCATTGGGTCTTTTATTGGGGATTATTACTACCAAAGTCTTGATTCCAAAATTTTTTCATTAAACCAAATTGAACCTAACAAATATTATTTAAGTACAACCGATGACAAAATATTAATTCTAAATCATGAACTAAAAATTGAAAAAAAATTAACTAATAAAGATTTTTATCATCACCTCTTAAAAACTGAACATCTTGATATAATCACAAAAGATGGACAGGTTCTTGTAATTGATAAAAATGGAAATATTAAAGCAGAATTTACATCTAAACGTACAATTTCGTATTTAGACGGTATACTTCACAGTAT
>JAYPYN010000074.1:7446-11284 GCA_038154605.1 Balneolaceae bacterium | reverse complement strand
CTCTAGAGGAGTAGTTGCGGGAGAGCTAGTAGTGAATGGAATTTTAGTTATCGTTAATAAAATGCCACTTGCTGCGAAACAACCGAGGATTTGGCTTATTGTATATCCAACAAACAATTTGAATGAAAGATCTTTTTTAAGAAAGTAAGCAAAAGAAATAGCCGGGTTAAAATGTGCTCCACTAATGTGCATGGCACCATAAGAAATTGCAGCTAGGGTAAGTCCACGTGCAAGCGGGTCTCTATCCAGACCGAATGCTAACACCAAAACAAAACTACCTATGGCTTCTACTAGATACGTACGCATTTTTTTATTAATCGTAAATTTTTTTAACTACTCCACCTATTTTTAACAAACTAATTGCAAAAAAATGGAATTGCAAACATTCCACATTAAGTATTTTAAAAGTCATTATATTTAGAATCATAAATATTTGAGATCATTTAAGCTGAATAAAATATTAAATTTAATTAATGTCAGAGTTTGTGTTTGAATTACTAAAACAACGTTGGGAAATAAAAAGTAACAGACAAATTGTTGTTATTTTATTTGTTTTTGCTGTTACAGGGTTTTCGGTTCTTATTGCAAAAAATTTAATTTTTAATGCCATAGGAGTTAGCTCCGATATGCGATGGTATCTACGCGTTAGTATTTGGGTGGTTACAATTTTACCTGTGTACTACTTGCTATTATTATTTTATGGTACTCTTTTTGGGCAAAAAACATTCTTTGTTTGGTTTACAAAAAAAACTTTGCATAGATTTTTGATTTTCAAAACTAAATCAAAAACAAGTTTATAAGCGAAATAATTATTTGTATTTACGATGATAATACAACAATCCACCACTTTTTGAGCCTATCAAAAATTCATCAACACCGTCTGCATCTAGATCACTTGCATGTGGGTTACTCATGGGCGCTGATACCATATTAAAAGGAAGCTTTGAACGAATAAAAGTAGCTTTTTTTGCTGTACCAATATTTTGAAAGTATAAAATTCCTTCGATTTTACTACCAACAACAAGATCATAATCTCCATCATTATCTATATCAGAAAAAGTAGGAGCACTTCTATGTTTAGATTTAATGCCTTTGAAGGCGTCTTTTTGCAATTCAAATGTTGGATTATTTATTGTTCCAGTATTCTCAAATAAATAGATATTACCTCCAGAAGATCCAGAAACTAAATCGAAATCGCCATCGGCATCAATATCTATAGCTCTTGGCGTTGCATGGCTTCCTTTTGGAAGTTTTGCCATTATTGTGTTTTGTAATCCAAAATCACATCCAGTATTTGTAAAATAAGCGATTTCACCTTTCCAATTTCCAATTAGTAAATCATCAATACCATCATTATTCAGATCAACTAATTCGGGAGCAAAATGAAATGCCTTGGGTAAAGGTATTGATCCAAGATTAAAATACATGGGTTTGCTTGGTGTTCCACGATTTTCAAACATATATACAGCAGCAGAATTTAAATCTTTGGAATCAATTTTATTAGCAACTAAAAAGTCTACATCACCATCGCCATCTATATCTCCAGTAGTTACTATACTTTCTTCACCCACATCTATTGTGCTTAAAAATTGCTTAGTTTTTTGTGCGAATATCCCATCTTCTTGTTCATAAAAATAAAAATTTGCTGCTGATGTTACGTTGGCATTGTATGCCCCACCTAATACTCCAATGAAGAAATCTGCATCACCATCATTACCCCAATCTACTAGTGCAGGTGCATTATAGCCACTTGTTTTAGCAGGATTTTGGGGAGGAAAAGGATGTGGTTGATTTCTAAAATTTGGGCTTTGTTTATTTCCCGTATTTTCGATTAGTAGTACCCCAGGTTCAAAAAAATCGCCCCAAAAAATATCTTCATCACCGTCGGTATCGATATCCATAAATGTCATGGTGTTTGCTCCGTGCAACGTTCCAAATTGGGTTACTATTTCTATGTCTTCAAAGCGATGTGTTACAAGTTCAAATCTTGGAATTCCAAAGTCATCGTTTCCAATGGATTCGTACCGAGATACCGTTCCTTCTAAACTACCTATAAATAAATCTGGAAGCCCATTTGCATCAATATCAGTTACATTGGGGATATTCTGTCTATCTGAGTAAATAGGAATTCCATGTGCATCTTTTAATGAATCTGCGGCAAGAATAAAAGTTGGAAATTTGGCTGTTCCAATATTTTGATAATAACTAATATAACTGAACTGCTTTTCTGTAAGAAGATCGAAATCCCCATCTTGATCCAAGTCAACAAATCGAAACCATTCACCTATTTTAAGATTTTTGTACGTATTAGTTTTCCATTTTAATGAGGATACATCTCCTTCATGCATAAACTCAAAAAACATCAATTCATTACTATATTCTTGTACAAATAAATCTGGATCATTATCCGCATCGATATCTACAAATTGTGGACGAGGAGTATTTAAGCCTCCTAAAAAGGGATAATCAATTTTTTGAGATTTCTGATCATATACTAGAAAAGGAGCAATTGATCTAGAATATACTACCGTAGATGTAGCGGATTCTTTTTTCGATAAGTAAGACATGCAACCAAATAAAGGAAGAAGTATACATAAAATTGTACCCGTATAATTGAATGGCTGTTTTGTCATATATTCTATCTAGCACCTATTCCTGTAGGGTTTTTACCAACGTCAATCATCTTTACTATTACAAATTGCTCGGTATCAATAACTGCAACGGTACCAGCTTTTATCATGTGATCATGTCCCACATGCATATTCATCATTTTCATATTACTGTTTGTTACAAATAAATACTTACCATTACTACTTAATACGGCACCATGCGGTTGTGCCAGTTTTTGATCGGTAATAATAGATTGTATTGTTTGTGTTTCCATATTGATGGCTGATATTGTATTTGCCTCTTTGTTTCCAAAGTATACAAACTTCCCATCATTGGAATATACTGGATGCCACGGTTGTGCATTAACATCTAAGGTGGAGGTAAGTTTGATTTTAATTGGGTCAGTTATATCAAAAATCATCAGTTTTCCTGTCATTTGTGTTGTAGCTACCATCGTTGACTGATCAGGTGATATAGCGAAATTGATGAACGTATGATTTATGCCATCTATGGAAATTAAATCGGCATTCCCATTTTCTGTATTCATAGATAAGATCTGATTTGAAGATAGACTTGCTACAAAAACGTGTTCCAGTTCACTTAAAGAGGCGATTGCATGAGGTCTAGTAAAAATGAGATCTATTTCGTCGGTTAATTTCATGTTTGTTCTAGAAATTACTCCAAAACTTGATGGAGGGTTAACAGCACTCATAGATCTACCAACAAACATTACATCTTTAGTTTGGTGTAAAGAAATAAGCCCTGGTACTTCCATTTCTGTTTGAGAAAGAAGTTCATTTTCTGCGTTGAATTTTAGCACTTTATTTTCACCAATTAATGTAACATACCAAAAAGAACCATCTGGTTCTACAGCTGCATGGTGTGGTTTTGCGGTGGATGAAAATCCCAATTGTTGAAGATCGATGGTTTGTTCAATTTCGAGAGTATGCACATCAATGACCGATATACTCGCCGAGTTTTGATTACATACATAAACATATTCTTGCCCTAATAGCTGATTTGAATATAATATAATTAACGAGATAAGAAGGGTAAGAAAGATCTTCATACAGTTGTAACAATTGTTAGGATTAAAAAAAGGATTACTCATCAAGAGTAATCCTTTGCAAACTATTTGTTGATTGCTTCTGGACTAGTTTCGAGTACGAATAAACCCTCTGTGCCACTTGTCATAATTACAATACCACTTTTAAAGTATGGGAAATTA
>JAYPYN010000074.1:0-7436 GCA_038154605.1 Balneolaceae bacterium | reverse complement strand
ATTACTCCAGGTACCATCAAAACCAGCAGCATCTTCTAGGAATGGAAAGGTATCAAAATAACCAACTCTAGATGGATTTGCGGGATCAGAGATATCAATTATTTGCAAACCACTAACATAATTGGATTGATACATTAGATTGTCTTTTATGTAAAGATTATGATCGGAAGACGCATTTTTATTAAAATACTGTGTTAAAACCTGTGGATCGTCAAGATCAGTTAGATCCCAGACGATAGTTCTAGTTTCATTCACGGAACCCATTAATTCATCAAGTTCATCATTTTGGTAGAAATAGGTTTGTGATTCATCAAACCAACCTTGATGTACATAGCCATAATCTGGATAAGAACCTGTAGAAAGTGCAATGGGGTTTTCCTTGTCTGTTACATCAGCTACACTAATGGCAGTTTCATTAGCTCCAACACATATTTCTTTTCCTTTGTGTTCCTCATCAGGTCCATCATAAATTACACACTGTGCATCATGTGAGTAACCAGTTCCACTTCTTCCCGTAGATGAATCGGCAAAACATCCAGCAAATATTGGGTTTTTAGGATCATTTATATCAACCATGTGAAGACCACCACCGCAAGTCATTCCACCTCCACTAGCACCCACAATATAGGCGAAACCAGTATCTTCATTTATAACTACATTGTGCGCGCTATTAATATTATCATAATGTGCATCTTCATCCAAAAGTAATGGGTCGCCATCAAATTCTCGTAATCTTGTTAAGTCTACTACTTGCATGCCATGTTCTCCAGAATTATCTGCTACAATGTATGCATGATTATTAAATACTTTGATGTCTCGCCAAACATTTGATCTTGCACCTTCGGTCATGGGAAGATTTCCAACATATATTGGATTGCTTGGATCGCTTAAATCAACAAATGAAGTGCCTTCTGAACGGCCAACTAGTGCATATTCTTTGCCAGTATCAGGGTCAGTCCATCCCCAAATATCATTTAATTGTACACCTCTAGCCGCACCAATATCTCTTGATGACATAAAAGAAATGAGATTAACATTGTCGCAGCCATAAATATTTGCTGCGCCAGCTTCACATTCTACTTTGCCATTGGTTATTGATTGAAGAAGTTCAACATTCTCTCCAATCACAGTGTTTAAAGCTTTCCAATCATCACTCTCATCTTTAGAAAAAATTGCAACTGCTCCTGCTCCATAGTCAGCGCCGGTCATTCCAGATACAGCCACATTACCTTCAACTGCAATGGAGCCTCCTAAATAATCTCCAGAAGATTGACCAATTTCGGATATTTTAGTAGATGAATTCCATATTCCATTTTCATCCATTGAAAATGTATAGATAGAACCTTTAGCATAATTAGAGTTTATAGCCCCTATCCAAACCTCTTTCTGTGTAATTGCAAGTGCATAACCAAATGCAAAGTATTTACTCCCGTCAAAAGCATTTAGATTACCCGTAGGAACCCATCCATTTTTAGTATTTTTATAAGTATATACCGTTCCCATGGTATATTGGCCATGAGCAGCTACCAAGGCTATATTGTTATGGATAGCAACTCGACGACCATAAAAACTTTGATCTGTCAAGTCTGGATCGGTTAGATTAGCTTGCAATATCCATTCATCATTGATTTTGGCGTATATAAAAGCAGCACCATCATTAGCATTAAAAGATCCGACTATCAAATGAGAATTATCAAAATCTAGGTAGCTTCCAAAACTAACTTGAGCAGTATCTGGGTTTGAAATGATTGTTTCTTGTATCCAACCATCATTCTCTTTTTTAAATACTGCAACAGCACCATTTCCAAAACTTGGAATTCCCACAAATGCGTAATTTTCTCCAAGAGCAATACCTTGACCAACTGAACTAAGACTTGAATCACTTTGTACTGTTAATTTTGTTATCTGAGACCATACACCATTGGTTTCTTCAAATAGATAGGCTGCCCCTTCTCCTTCATTAGCATTTGGTGCACCAACCATTAAAGAGTTATTAAATGCAGATAGATTAGTACCAAAACCATCCCCAATAGAGCCATCTTCTGCTTTTATTACAAATTTTTGTACCCAATCATTATTTTCTTCATTGAAAATATATACAGCACCAGGAATATGAACATTTGATGGTTCTCCGATGAATATGTTTCCATCAGAAACTTCAACAGTTTGTCCAAAACCCTGCATGTTCGAAAATGTAGAGTATGGTGTGGTTTGAGCATGAGCAATTTGTGTGATCAAGACCACAAATAATAATTTTAGAATTAATGTGATGTACTTCATAAACATAAAAGGTTATTTAATATTTTCGGAATATAATTATAAGTAGCAAAACCTAAGCAATTATAATGGATAGGATTAACTTTGAAAGATAGTGTGAAATTTGAGAAAAAAGCGCAAAAAAAAGAACGAGTGACTGATACTAACCAAATTTTTTTAATCTAAATCAGTTTCTAATTGTATTTGATTCACTATCAGATTCTACTACTATTTGGAAGAGGTTTGTAATAAATTAATTCCAAAATCAATCCAAGCGCCGATCAAACATATACCTCCAAGCGGTGTTATAGCACCAAACCACCCAATATTTGTTAGACAAAGAGTATAGAGACTTCCAGAAAAAATGATGATTCCAAGTAATAGCCCATTAGCTGCTCGTGTACATGTAATAGCGTATATTTTTGAAAAGATCCCTATTATTATAATCCCTAAGGTATTCCATGTATGATAGAAAACCGCTGTTTCCCAAGTATCCATTCTTTTGGATGTTAGTGTACTTTCTAATGCATGAGCGCCAAAGGCGCCCATCAAAACAGCAATAGCTAGTAAAAAACTAGCTATTGAGATATGATATTTCAAAACAATTCTATTTATTTCTGTAAAACAAATGAAATTTTGGTGGTTCCGTCAATGGTCATAGGAATGGTCATTCCAGAAACCGATGCATTTCCTGAAAGACTAGTTATTTTTTCTTGTGTTAATGGTATCCCAGAAATTTCATCCAAAATATAAGTTGAAGAATCTGTACCCGTGAGTTTTAACTCCACGCTGTTTCCCATTTGAGTGGTTGTAGTATTTATGCTAAGTTCACTTAATGCTTTAATGGTGGAATTGTCTTTATAAGAAGAAGTAGTTACCATGTCTACTGGCATACTACTTATTGTAGCTGTTTTATTTTGGGTCCATTCTTTTTCATTAGACGACGGGAAAAAATTAAATTTAGTCTCTAATTCTGATTTTATATTATCAAAGCCTAGTGTATTAGTAATTTCTGCACTAACCTGGGGTTTATCTACTAATGCTGTTAATAGCTTTTCTTTTAGTTCATCTAATCCCAAAATTTGAATAATCTCCCCTTTATTAGACATTATAAAAGTGAATGAGGTATTTTTTAAAGCTGAATATATTCCAGTTCCAACTTCGGGATTTTCAGAATCTTCAACCATAGTCGTCCCGGGCGCTTTAATTTCCATTTTTCGGCTTAAAGATGTTAACTTTATCAAGAAGTTACCCTCGTCCTTTTTTTCTATTACTTCAATCAATTCTAGGCTTTCTGCTTCTACATTCACTGTATTTCAAGTACCCATTACTAATTGGGATGTTTCTTGGCTAGAATTTGTTTGTATTTGATATACATCCCCTTCTTTTAGATTAAATGAACCAACTTGTGCAAACGTTGATATTGATAAT
The DNA here is from genome assembly GCA_038154605.1 of Balneolaceae bacterium. Lineage (GTDB taxonomy): Bacteria > Bacteroidota > Rhodothermia > Balneolales > Balneolaceae > HXMU1420-13. The sequence continues at coordinate 3,749 of JAYPYN010000074.1, read as the reverse complement.
AAAAATAAAAATAGTGGAGACAGTAATTTTTTTTTCATGTTTTAAAATTATAATTAAAATTAATTTTATGGCACAATAAACGTAATTGATTGTATCTTGTTTCGTAGAAAATAAAAAAAACTAACAAGCTTTAAATGTCTAATAAACTCATAGTATCCTTGGGATTATTTACTATAATATTAGGATCCTTTCTAATATTTAATCAAACAAACTCCAAGAAAACCGACTCTCCAAAAAAAATACCCATAGTAATGTATAAGAACGAGACCTGCGGATGTTGTACAAAATGGGCAGAGTATATGAATACGGCTGAATTTGAGGTAGAACAAGTAGTACCTGAAAACTTATACAATGTAAAAGCTGAAGCAGGAATAACTCAAGAACTTTCTACCTGTCATACAGCAAAAGTGGGCAACTATGTGGTTGAGGGTCATGTTCCTATGGAGGATATAAGGCGACTTTTAAAAGAAAAGCCCGATGCTATTGGGATTACAGTTCCTGGTATGCCTATTGGTTCTCCGGGTATGGAAGTTGAAGGGCAGCAAGCAGACTCTTATGATGTCCTTTTGATTCATAATGATGGAACTACAAGCATTTGGGCATCGCATTAACTAATTATTTGTAGCGGTGTTATGGAATTTTTATGGATCTTAGTTTCTGGAATATGCATTATCATTGGTTTGATTGGTGCATTATTACCCATTCTACCTGGTCTTCCATTTTCTTACTTAGGGATATTAATTCTTCATTTTAATGGTATAACAACCTTTTCAACATCTTTTTTACTGATTTGGGCTTTTGTAATTCTTTCAATAATAATGTTAGAAAATACCCTTCCAGCATATACAACAAAAAAATTTGGTGGTTCTTCTTATGGATCTGCTGGTAGTTTTATAGGAATGATTTTAGGAGTCTTTTTCTTTGCACCGCTTGGATTTCTTTTTGGAACCCTCGCCGGTGCATTCATTGGTGAATTAATTTATAAACAAAACATACAGGTAGCTTTAAAAGCTACTTTAGGTTCGTGTATTGGATTCCTAACAAGTACATTGATAAAGATTATAGTTGCTATAATTTTTGTAGTACTTTTTTTTAAGGCTGTATTCTAATTATTTTATCAACTGCATTGTTTTGCTTTGCACTTTACCCCCTATGGTTAATCTATAAATATAGGTTCCACTTGCTAAATTATCGCCATTAAATATCACTTGGTTAGGACCTGAATTCTTTACTTCATTAACTAGGGTAGTTACCAATCTTCCATTAATATCAAATATTTGAAGTAACACCTTTTCTCGTTTTGGCACTTGATATCGAATAGTAGTATTTGGATTAAAAGGATTGGGATAATTTTGTTGTAAATCGAATTTGATAGGATCATTTGATTCTTGTGTAGCAACTAGTTGTAGCATATCAATTTCATACGCTCCATTTCCATGGGTAGCAACCCTTAATTTACGGTCTGATCTAGAGACTACTAAGTCCATCGCAAATACCGCATCTGGTAAATCGCCGTTGATATTCGTCCAAGAATTTCCACCATCAATAGATTGATATACACCCACTTCATTCCCTACAAAAAGAGTATTATTATTCTCAGGGTCAACAGTGATAGACCATGTAGGTATGTCGGGCAAACCAACACCAATATCAATCCAAGTATTTCCACCATCTTCAGTTTTAAATACATGAGAAGTACCAAACCCACCAAAAGTGATATAAGCAATCAAATCATTATTCGGATCAACTGCCATATCGGTAGGAAATCGATCAGGTAAATCCTGTGTAATTTGCACCCATGTATCTCCACCATTGCTAGTTCTATACACATGTGGACGTACAGCTTTAGGGCTCGAAGCGGCATAAACTACGTTGGGATTTTGCTCAGAAGCCACTAATACAGACATAGCATTCCCATCTAATTTTAAGTCACTATTAGTTGGAAACCAATTTATTCCACCATTGGTAGATTTAAAAATTTTTTCTCCCCCAATATACATAGTGGTATTATCTGCTGCACTTAAAACATAAGGCGTGATAAAATTGGTTTCATTAGAAGGAAAGGCTTCGCTCCCGGGAAATGCATAAAAATCACCATAAATAGTAGAGGTATATAAATCGTAAGAAACAGTTGCTTGACCAAATTGAGCCGATAAATAAGCTATTAAATTATTTTCTTGATTTAGAGCCGTCCAAGCTCCATCGCCGGCCCATCTTCTACGCCAATCCAAACTTCCCTCATATATTATGCTACTATTATCCTGAAGACCTCCCATAAACAAACTTGGATTTGTATTAGAATTGGAAACCCCATTATAAAATTGAACTGTTTGATACCCAGAATTACAATTTATAAAAGTTGTTCCACCATTTTTTGTTTTAAATATTCCTCCGTCGTTAACAATGTATATGGTATCTGATTGAGTAGGATGGAAAATAATATCATGATGATCTGCCCAACCAATTTGAAAGGGGTATACGTCGACCTCATCCTCAGACCCAGGAGTAACCACATTTATAAGCTCATAAGGTGTTAAACTAGATCCGCCTACCTCTGACTTATAGATATTAAAAGGCTGACCTGCAGCCCATACAATATTGGGATCTTTTGGATGGATAGCGATGGCGTGTGAATACCAACCTTGGAAGATTGCTAACTCAGATCCGCTCTTAAAAACAAGAAACCAATTATCACCACCATCATCTGATCTCATAATCCAAGTTATATTGTCATTTTCATCCCCTTCTATAGCGCCATCTGAATTACCAATGCTTGCAATTATGATGTCAGGATTTGATTTTGATATATCTAATACTGCCTTCCCTAAGTATTGAGAAGGTCCAACACCTTCCACTAAATTTGCTTTCACAAAAGAAGTTCCGCCGTCTACAGATCTATAAATTCCATGTCCTAAGCTCCCCATTCCTCCATGCGCTACAAATATTGTATTGGTATCTGCTGGGCTGATAATTACATCTGTAGCCATTCGAATAGAATGCACGTTTTCCCAATTCTTACCACCATCTAAAGACCGATACAATCCCTCAGTAGTTGCAGCCCATACCGACTCTGACCTCAGCGGATTAATTTGAATTTTTTGAACCGCTCTTCGCTGCTCCAAGCTCCAATCCAAACTTTTTTCCCAGGTTTGGCCTCCATCGTCACTTTTTAAAATGCCTATCCCATAACTACCTCTAGTTGTTCTTGTAGGGCCTATACCAGGGTAGTTTTCTTCTGTACCATAAGCTTCACCAGTTCCTATATACATCAAATTACCATTATTAGGATCTATATCTATGGCCGCAACTCCTAATACAGGGTGTCCTGTTCGAACGTATTCCCAAGCATTTACACCTTCACCGCCCGACGTGCTTTTCCATAACCCTCCACTTGCCGATCCAGCGAAGATAAGATCTGGATCATCGGGATGTATGGCCAACGCTAGTGTTCTTCCTCCTATATTGGTAGGCCCCATGGTTTGCCAATTGAGATTCCTAGTAGCCTTTCTTTTTTGTATTTGTAAATTATCAAAGGCTTTTGATATCCCTATACTAGGTATTACCTCAAATGGATATGAACGCACGGTTGTTATATATCCCATTGAATGTTTAGCTCCTGTTATGGGGCCATCATTTATGTGTTCACTCTTTGGGGTATAATCATTTACATTTATTTTATTATAGATAAAAGCAGTAGAAATTATAACTATCCCCGCAATGGCGTAGGCTGTGGCTACCTTGAATACATT
>JAYPYN010000073.1:0-11452 GCA_038154605.1 Balneolaceae bacterium | reverse complement strand
ATAAAATTATTTCTCAAATGAATATCTTTTAATCTTATTTGAAGAGTTCGACGACCATTCCAAATATTTTCTTCTAACACAAAAGCAACGTCAAAAGGATTACCATTACGTATTTGAGGGAGATATTCATGCATATTAAAGCCTATTGCATCGAACACACCAGACGAGCCTTGTTTAATTTTCAGTCTTAGGTGTCCATTTCCAACTACGGTAGGCTTCCCAACTACTTCTACGTTTTCACTAACAAAATTTGGTTTTTGATTTGATGGCCCAAATGGTCTAAATTGACTTAAAAGTTTCCAAAATTTCATATCAATATCTGATAGATTTAATTTTGAATCTACGGTAATTTGTGGCTCAAAAGTATTGCCAGAAAGTCCGTTGAAGGCGATTTGATTTATTTTTCTCCTAAATTCAGTAAGGTTATCTTCGTCCAATGTGAGACCTGCTGCAAATTCATGACCACCAAATTGTTCCAATAAATCGTTACACTCTTTCATAGCGTCATAAATATTAAATCCACGAATACTACGTGCAGACCCTTTTAATTTTCCATCAACATTACTTAGCATAATTGCAGGTCGATGAAACATATCTACAAGTCGAGATGCGACAATCCCAATGACTCCTAAATGCCAATTTGGTTTATACAACACAAAAGTTTGTACATCATCAATATCAAAATCTTCGTCAATTTGTTCTAATGCTTCCTCCATAGTTCTTGAATCTTCATCTCTACGTTTTAAGTTAATCGATTCAAGTTCTTTAGATAATATTTTCGCCTTATCGTATGTATCAGCAATCATTAATTCAACCGCAGTAGAGGCATCTCCCATTCTCCCTGCGGCATTGATACGAGGACCAATGGAAAATACTATTTTTGATGTTGAGACATCTTCAAGAGGTATTTTAATCAATTCCATAAGAGCTTTTATTCCAACACGTGGATTGGATTTAAGTAATTCTAGGCCTGCATGCATTAATATTCTATTCTCACTAACTATAGGAACAATATCTGAAGCAATGGAGATGGCTACAAGATCCAAAAATTTAAAAGCTATTGTATCTGGTAGACCTAGCTTAGATAACGTTGCTTGAATTAATTTAAAGCCAACACCCGCTCCTGAAAGACCATCAAACGGATATTCACAATCGGGTCGCTTTGGATCTAAAACAGCTAAAGCATCTGGTATTTTGTCCCCAACTGTATGATGGTCACAAATAATAAAATCTATTCCGCGTGATTTAATTTCAAGCGCTTCCTCTATGGCAGTTATTCCACAATCGACCGATACAATCAACTTTGCACCAATATCTGAAGCATAATCAATACCATCAGGATTAATCCCATAACCTTCTTTGAATCGATGTGGAATATAATATGCTGCATCTACTCCAAATTCCTTTAAAAATGTATATAAACATGCCGTAGCAGTAGTACCGTCAACGTCATAATCACCATATACAACCACCTTTTCGTTTTTTCGAATGGCGAGTGCTAATCGTTCTGCTCCTTGATGCATATCCTTCATCAAAAAAGGATCATTAAGGAGTTTTATAGATGGACGAAAAAAAGATTTTGCTTCATCATATGATCTTATACCTCTTATAGCCAGTAAATTGGCGATAATATCCGGAACACCAAGTGCCTGCTTTATTTCTGACACGTATTCTTGGCATTCCGGCTGAGCATACTCCCAGTGAAATGTCATGGTTACCTTTATTTTTATTTTTATACATAAGAGGTGTTATGGCTTTCAAACCGATACACCAACCGATTTTTATAACCGATAAGTTAATTTGCTTTAAAATACACTTTTGTTAATAACATTCAGTATTTGTAAATATGTTTATTATATAAATCCTGTGAAGTCGTTTATGTTGTTATTGTTTTATGTTCAAATTTCTTAATACTTCATGTAAAGATTTAACTAGTTTTTTAGATTTAAAAGCGAGATTTTGGAAGCGGTTCCATATTAAAACATTTAAAGCAATAATGTTAGAAACTTCAACAATTATACCAGATAAAAACGTACATAATGATGCCGAATTAAGCATCTTTAATACTCTTGAAAATATGGGGCACGAACAAATTGTGATGTGTTCTAATCCTGATACTGGACTAAAAGCAATCATTGCCATACATAATACAACACTGGGACCTGCATTAGGTGGTACTAGAATGTGGATGTATAAGAATGAGAAGGAGGCTCTAAAAGACGTATTAAGACTTTCTAGAGGAATGACATACAAAGCAGCAATTTCAGGGTTAAATCTTGGTGGCGGTAAAGCAGTTATTATTGGAGATCCACATACAGATAAAACGGAAGCTTTATTTCGTTCTTTTGGTCGATTCGTGGAATCTCTAGGGGGAAGATATATTACAGCAGAAGATGTGGGAATGAGCGTTGAAAATATGGAGTGGATATATTCTGAAACTAAATATGTGACTGGAATATCTGAATCTCTCGGTGGTAGTGGTAACCCTTCTCCAGTAACAGCATTTGGAGTTTATATGGGAACAAAAGCTGCCGCAAAAAAAGCTTATGGTTCAGATTCTTTAGCTGGAAAAAAAATTGCAGTACAAGGCGCTGGAAATGTAGCCTCGGCATATGCAGATTATTGCGCTAAAGAAGGTGCTCAGGTATATGTAACGGATATTTATGCACAAAAAGCAGAGAATCTTGCAAAGAAAATAGGCGCTACTTTTATCAATCCTGATAAGATTTATGGACTAGACGTAGATATATTTTCGCCATGTGCACTTGGAGGTGTGGTAAATGATTATACAATAACCAAATTTAAATGTGATATAATATCTGGGGGTGCCAATAACATCTTAGATGATGAGGATATACATGGAAAAATGTTATTAGATAAAGGGATATTATATGCTCCAGATTATGTGATAAATGCCGGAGGAATTATAAATATTTCGAGTGAATTAGAAGGTTACAATAGACAACAAGCTCTAAGTCGAACTGAAAAAATTTATGAGACTACATTGAACGTGTTAAATTATTCTGAACAACAAAAAATACCAACTCATGAGGCATCAAATCGATTAGCAGAACAACGAATAAAAGAAATGGGAAAGCTTAAAAGCATGTACACATCAGCAAGCAAAATCGCTGGACGCCTTGGAGAAATGTATCGATTGGATAACCGCTAATTGTTTCTAAATGTAAATTTAAAATTTAAATCCTTATCTTTAAATCCCTTTTAGAAGCACTATTTGGGATTTTTTATGCATAATAGATTTCATTCATGAATATCGAAGAATTTCAATTTAAAGATCGAATTATCAAGGGAATAACAACCGATGGAAATTTTAAGATTTCGGTGGTAAAAACTACGGATACTATTAAAGAAGCCGTTGAAAGGCATGAATTAGGGCTTCTAGCAACCGTCATTTTAGGCAAAGTAATGACAGCCACAATGTTACTGGCATCCGAACTAAAAAAAGAAGAGCGTATACAACTAAGATTGGATGGGAATGGCCCTCTTAGTATGGTAATTGCAGAAGCTAATTCATTAGGTGAAGTTAGAGGATATGTTGGCAATCCACTAGCTGAGTTAGATTATGCACAACCAAATATAACTCTTGGAGACGGTATTGGTGTTGGTATTTTAACCGTTACTAAAGTTCTTTATAATGAGGCTGAGCCAAGAACAAGTACGATAGAAATTATTTCTGGAGATATAACTGCAGACGTTGCACATTATTTAGTTCAATCAGAACAAGTGCCATCAGCAATATTACTTGATGTTGGTATTGATGAGCAAGGGCTACTTTCTCAATCTGGTGGATTGTTACTTCAGCGTTTACCAGATGCCCCCGATGGACAAATTGATATGCTGCAGGAGCGACTAGGGTCTTTCCCTCCAATCGATCAATTATTAGCTAGTGGACAGTATATTGATGCGATTATGGAAAAATCTATTTCGCCCATTAAGGTAAAGGAGCTAGGGCGTCAACCTGTCGATTTTTTCTGCCGTTGTACACGCGATCGTTTTCTCGATGCTTTAGCAATGCTAACTATTGATGATTTAAAAGACTTGAAAGATGAGACACAAGAAGTTGTTTGCCATTACTGTAATACAAAAGAAGAAATAACAAAAGAAGAAATCACCAATTTAATAAATGAGGCTCAAGCTAGATTAAATTAACAGCTGGGAATCAAAAAAATTCAAGATCTCTGCATTGATAGTAATTGCTCTTTATATCGAAAAACTCGTACCACACCCACAATTGTCTACTGCGTTTGGGTTATTGAACGTAAAACCACGGGCATCAAGCCCATCAGGATAATCAATTTGTATACCTTCTAAATACATAAGATGGTTTTCATGTACAATTAGCTCAACTCCAAAACTTTCAAAAACCTTATCGTCTTCGGTTCGATGATCTAATCCCAGTTTATAACTTAACCCAGAACAACCCCCACCTTCTACGGCTACCCGTAGATATAAATGTTCATGATCTTTTATTTCAGACTTAATTTTTTGCACTTGCTTAGCTGCTCTCTCCGATAAAATTATTGTCTCGTCTGTTACCGTTGATGTGGCTTCATGCGCCAGATCTTCCTCTCCAAAATCATCTAAAAGAGAAGCGATCACATCGTCTAAATTTTCTTTGTTATTACTCATGTCGATTCTAGTTATGCACTTTTTTTGGATAAGGTGTAATGTGCCACACCATCTTTATCGAATAATTCTAGTACGCCAATACTAACTAAATTTACCAAAATTTTTGCTGCGGAATAGGAGGTTTTATTGATTAGAGTGCTAAAACGATTAACAGTAATTTCATTGTATTCGTTGAGGTATCGAAACAATAATCGTTCATTATCTCCAAACTCGAAGGTAACCCCTTCGTCGGAGTAGCCTTGTTTTAGTACCTCGATCATATCTTCAGAGGCAAGTTGACTTTCATCATCTTTGCGAATAAAAACTTTTCTTCTTTTTTCACCTTTAACAAATACTGGTTTTTTTTGTGCTTCTGGTACTTCAACAATAATTACATCTTTTTTCCCAAAGTTAAATAATGTCATGCGTATTGCTACTTTAGGAATACAAAGTTCCGTTGCTTGATTCAACCAAAATTCTTCTTCCATATAACTTTCAGTCCCAATAATTTCACCATGATCAGCAACACCAATTAAAATGGTACCCCCTTTCGCATTGGCAAAAGCCGCTATTTCTCTAGCTATTTTTTCTGGGGATGATACTCTATGTTTGAATTCAAGAAATAAGCCCTCGCCGGTTGCAATTAGGTTTTTTAAATCTTGCTTACTCAGATCGCTTTGGGGCATATTCCCCAAATGTTGGAGATAAAACTGCATTTCTTTTTCCATGCAAGCCTTTATTCATTAAATAATAATTTCGTCTTTAGGTTCTCTAGTCATTAATTTCTGTAGTGCTTCAGAGGGATTGATATCATTAAATAGAACATTATATACGGCCTCTGTAATGGGCATTTCAACATTATTTTTAACAGACCAATCATATGCAGATTTAGTTGTTTTTATACCCTCGGCTACCATGTTCATACTTTTAATGATATCATCGAGTTTTTCACCTCTGCCTATATGTTCACCAACATGCCGATTTCTACTATGCTTTGATGTACAAGTAACAATTAAATCACCCATTCCAGTTAAACCAGAAAAGGTGTCATGGTGTGCCCCCATCATAGCACCCATTCTTTTCATTTCATGTAACCCTCGAGTGATCAACGCTGCTTTAGCGTTATCTCCAAGTTCGGCGCCATCAACAACTCCGGCTGCAATCGCCATTATATTTTTTACTGAACCGCCTATTTCTACTCCGATCACATCATTATTCGCATATACCCGAAACATGGGAGTAATAAATGTTTCTTGAATTATGCGTGTTGTTCTACTTGAATAGGCAGCAGCTACAACAGTAGTTGGGCGTAATTTTGCTACTTCTTCAGCATGTGACGGTCCATATAAAACTCCTATGTTATCTTCATAAGTAACACCATCCATTACCTCAATTAGAATTTGCGACATGGTTTTAAAGGTATCATTTTCGATTCCCTTAGAAACCGTTACTAATATTTCTTTACCGCTTAAACAAGGCTTAATTCGTGCTGCAATTTCTCTAAGCGTATGGGATGGAGTAGCAAACAGTATCATGTCCTGAGATTTTAAACACTGCTCAAGATCATAATGTGCTGTAATAGATTTTGGCAAATCTAAATCTGTTAGATATGCTGGATTCTTGTGATATGTATTTATCGACTCTACAACTTCTGTTTCACGAGCCCATATTTGAACTTCATTTCCAGCAGTATCCAGCACCGTTGCTAATGCTGTTCCAAAACTTCCGGCTCCTACTATGGTTACTTTTCTCATGCCTTAACTTGTTCAGTTTCAGCTTCAGTATCAACTTTTTTTTTGCTTTTCCCTATTTTACTTTCAGTTCCATCAAGTAATCGTTTAATATTAGGTATATGTCGATAAATAATACCCGTCGAGCAAATGATTCCAAATAGAATGATACTACCATCTATTTCTTGGTTAAACCCATATTTCATCACTAATAGGTTAATTGGGTAAAGAAAAGAAGCAGAAATAGACGCTAAAGACACATACTTTGTGATCACTACTATGGCGCCAAAAACTGTAAATGCGATTGCGATAGAAATTGGTTCTACTCCAAATAACATTCCACAAGCCGTTGCAGCGCCTTTACCACCCTTAAATTTTGCAAATACAGGATACATATGCCCAATAACAGCAAAAAGACCACATGATATTTTTAGGAAGGCATCAACATCCCAATTTGGAGGGGATAATGGTCCAGAAAAAGGTGCGTCCATTAATAAAAATGCTATAGAACTTAGCCAAAATGAAGGAATAAAACCTTTCATAAAATCCATAACAAAAACTGTAATACCAGCAGGAACACCCAACACCCTGAATGTATTTGTTGTACCTGCATTTCCACTTCCATGATTTCGAACGTCAATCCCTTTATAGATTTTACCTACCCATATTGCTGAAGGGATTGAACCAATAACATAGCTAATTAACACTACAGTTAAGGTTGATAACATATTTATTTGTTTTGTTTAACGTTTATAAGAGTTTAAACGTGGCGCTCAGCATGATATGAGGAACGCACTAACGGGCCACTTTCTACATGACCTATTCCTAGTTTTTCTCCAATTTCTTTGTATTCTGCAAATTGATCGGGGTGTACCCATTCTAGAACTGGATGATGCATCTTCGTAGGTTGCATATATTGTCCTATAGTTAGCACATCTACCTTGTGGTTAGCACAATCTTGCATCAGTTCTATTACTTCTTCTCGCTGTTCTCCTAATCCAACCATAATTCCCGTTTTGGATTTTACACCTGCTTCCTTTGTGCGAAGCAATAATTCTAAAGAACGCTCGTACCGCGCTTGCGGCCTTACTCGACGATACTTATTTGGCACCGTTTCTAAATTATGACTCAATACTTCTGGAGGGGTATCTAACACTATTTGCAACGTGTCCCAATCTCCTTTAAAATCAGGAATTAAAGATTCTATGGTTACTCCAGGTATAGCTGTTCGCAATGCGGTGTGCGTAGCAGCAAAGATGGGAGCGCCTCCATCTTTTCTATCGTCCCTGTTTATGGAAGTGAGTACCACATGTTTTAATTTCATTTTTGCGGCAGCGTCGGCAACACGTCTAGGTTCGTCCCAATCTAAATCGGCGGGTGGTCTACCTGTTTTAACCGCACAAAATGCGCAAGATCGAGTGCATACATCACCTAAAAGCATAAAAGTAGCCGTTCCTGCTCCCCAACACTCACCCATATTTGGGCACCTAGCTTCCGAGCATACCGTATTTAATTTATGCTCATTAATGGTGTCTAATACTTCCTTAAATTTCTCTCCTGATGGCAGTTTTACGCGCAACCAATCTGGGCGTCGCTGCTTTGTTTTCTTTTCTACAATTTGGAATTCTTTGATCATTTTTTATTTCTTGCAACCTTGAATAAAAGCAACGCTTCTACCCTTGAGCACAAATTTATAAAGATTCTTTTTTTCCGATTGATGTCGGGCTTGCATGCATCAAATTTACGAAAAATATTGTTTTAGTTCTTGGATGCCTCCACTAGGTTTTACAGAAACATTAAACACCTTTTCGAAATGGTAAGTTATTCTTCGTTTTACTTCATTTTGATCTATATACATGCCTAATTGTGCTTCTAAGCTGGTTACTGCTTTATCTGAAATGCCACAAGGTACAATATGCCCAAAATAACTTAAATCCGAATTTACATTAAATCCAAAACCATGCATTGTTACCCAGCGAGACGAACGAATACCAAGCGCAGCAATTTTCTCTTCACCAACCCAAACTCCTGTTAATCCCTCTATTCTTCCTGCTTTAATACCATAGTCGTTACATACCTTAATCAGTATTTCCTCCAAAAATCGTAAATATTTATGGATATCGGTGAAATGACGATCTAGATCAAGAATAGGATAACCTACAATTTGGCCCGGTCCGTGATAGGTTATGTCTCCACCACGATCTATTTTTACAAATTCTGCGGATAGCTGTTTAAGTTCTAGCATCGACCTCAACATATTTTCCTCAGCGCCACTTTTGCCGAGCGTATATACATGAGGATGCTCAACAAATAAAAGTGCGTCGTTCTTTCTTTCACCAATAAATTCACCCTTCGATTCTGCTCTTTTTTCCTCAATCAATCTTGCTTGAACTAACTTTTGTATATCCCATACCGATTGATACGAGCCCTCTTCTAAATCATAAAGATGAATAATTTTATCGTTCATATATTTTTCAACCTTGCCAATGATATGGTAAAAGAATGATTATCACCAATTTTACAATTATTTATACTTTATTAGTAATTGCAATACCACACGATGAGTACTATTTATGGAGACAAAAATGGCTCCCAAATAGGGAGCCAAAAAAATCATTGTTATGCTAAATTCAATTCAGCTTTGCTTGCCATCACAGCGTTGAGATCAATGCTGATTTGGCTATGAATGTACGTTATTTTTTAACTGGCGTGCCTAAATGAACACCTTCGTTGTAAGCTTCTGCAACGGCTTCCATCACTGCTTCTGAAAGCGTTGGATGGGGATGCACGGCACTTATTATTTCATGACCCGTAGTTTCAAGATCGCGTGCTACAACGGCTTCTGCAATCATTTCAGTAACGCCAAATCCAATCATGTGGCACCCTAACCATTCGCCATACTTTGCATCGAATACTACTTTAACAAAACCTTCTTCGTGACCTAGAGCAGTAGCTTTTCCGCTTGCTGATAATGGAAATTTCCCAACTTTAACCTCATAACCCGCTTCTTTGGCAGCCTCTTCAGTTAAACCAACGGAAGCAACTTGAGGCTCACAATAGGTACAACCTGGGATATTTTCGTAGTTAACGGGTTTTGGGGATAATCCTGCCAACTGTTCTACCAGTACAGTTGCTTCATGAGAAGCTTTGTGGGCTAACCAGGGTGCTCCTATAATGTCGCCGATGGCATAAATACCACCAACACCTGTAGAATATGTGGAAGTGTCAACAACAATAGCTCCTCGTTCTATTTTTACACCAATATCCTCTAGCCCAATGCCTTCTACGTTTCCAGTAACGCCTACTGCAGAAAGAACTATATCAGCATCTATTTTTTCTTCGCCTTTTTTAGTTTTAACAGTTACTTCAACTCCTTTACCTTTCTTGGCAACATTCTCGACGGTGCTCTCTGTAAGTACTGTCATCCCTTTTTTCTTGTAGATTTTTCCTAGCTCGCGCCCAACATCTTTATCTTCTATTGGAACTAACGTTTTTTGAAGTTCAACCAATACCACTTCCGTTCCTAGAGTATTGTAGAAGTAAGCGAATTCTACACCAATGGCGCCTGCTCCAACTATCACCATTTTTTTTGGTTGTTTGGGCATGGTCATTGCCTTTTCAGAATCGATGATCATCTCGCCATCAATTTTTAAACTTGGTAATTCTCTTGGTCTTGCACCGGTGGCAATGATGAAATATTTTGCTTTGATGCTATCAATTTCTTTGCCATCTGCATCATTTACAGCTAATTCTGTTTTGGATTTAAATGAACCCGCCCCCATGAAAACATCAATTTTATTCGCTTTCATAAGAAACTGAACACCTTTACTCATTTTGTTGGCAACGCCACGGCTCCTTTTAACAATGCCATCAAAATCTGGCTTTACATTTTCAACAGAAATCCCATAATCACCAGCATGCTGAATAGATTCCAAAACCTCTGCTGATCGCAATAGTGCTTTAGTTGGAATACAGCCAATGTTTAAACATACACCGCCTAAATGTCTCTTCTCTACAATTGCAGTTTTAAAACCTAGTTGTGAAGCTCGGATCGCTGCAACGTAACCGCCAGGACCAGAACCAATCACACAAACATCAAATTCTTTTGCCATGATTTCTTTTTCGATAATAGTTTTTATTAGGTGCCTTCTTTCTAAATCAGAAACAGGAAATGATTGGATTTTGAAGGCGTCTTAAAGTACGGCTTTTGTGGATGAAGTTCGAGTATCAGAACTTGGTTTGTTAACTCTAGCAAATTTTTCTCTTTACTCTTTATTTTGATGCTTCGCTGTTTCACTAAATCGAATAATCAACTCATAATTGTATCAATATGTTTGTTATTTCCACTAATAGTTACTGAATTTATCTAACCTTTGTTAATTAAAATAAATCATTAAGTATATTTAAGAATTAATTCATCCCTTACTTTGTTGTTAAAGTTTAATTCATATACAATTTAAAATTAGAACTGGCATCATTATTTATGCAAGAGCTAGTACAATTACTTTTACATACACAAATCATATTCGTTTTTTTAGGTATTGTTATACTTTCTCTTGCAGAAAATCTACACCCTTTTTTCGATTTTTGGCACACCTCTAAGACACACAGAAATTGGCACTATGCAAAAAATTTAGGTATTGGGCTAATAAATGCTCTTGTCATTACTTTAGCATTTTCAGGATTATGGTTTTGGGCAACTATTTGGTCTGACCAGCATGCCATTGGAATTTTACATTGGGTGGAGCCATTTTTTGGAAATTATAAGACTGTTTTCCGACCTCTTTTAGCAGTTTTATTTTTTGATTTTTGGATGTATTTCTGGCATAGAATCAATCATGCTATTCCATTTCTGTGGAAATTTCATCAAGTACATCATTCAGATCCGTTCATGAATGTTACTACTGCTACACGTTTTCATGTGGGAGAAATTGTTTTATCATCTAGTTTAAGAATTGGGGTGCTTTTAATTTTGGGTATACATTTATGGGAACTCTTAATCTATGAGATAGCCTCCGTGTTAGTTATACAATTTCATCATGCTAATATACAACTCCCAAAAAAATTAGATTTATTTTTACGCCGTATCATAA
>JAYPYN010000072.1:8028-11586 GCA_038154605.1 Balneolaceae bacterium | reverse complement strand
ATACCTCCCCAATCTCCTGGTTGCTTTGTTTGCCTAGCTGAAGTGAACACGATAGGGTTAGTTGCGGTACCTTCTGCAACTAACTTACCACTTACTTTAGGTATATCGAAATTAATATCATCTGCTGGTAAAGTAATAATCGCTCCTACCTTGTCGATGTCATTATTGTGATATTCGAAACTAACTGTAACACCAGGCTCAATGGTAAGTGTGACACCAGGAAGCACATAATATTGACCTGTTAGATTTTGATCTTGATCCCACGTAGTATTGGTTGAGATTATAGTACCAGGTAATGAGGCATATATTTCTGGTATGTTTAGTTCTGGATTTGTACCTGTGTTTGTATCTTTACAGGCAGAGATCAATAAGAGTACAGCTATATATAGCTTTGAGTGATTTTTTATTTGTTTAATCATATTTAGTGATTATTTAGTTGTTAATTAAAAGAAAAACCTATAGCTAAAGAAAATGTGGTGCCTATTTGGTACCTATTTGTAACTACATTCCCTTGTTTAAATTCTACATTTTCGCCTAGAATATTTTCTATACTAGCTGATATGGATGTGTTTTTGAACTTTTTCCCAAAAGTGATGTCTAGTTTATTAAATGGCTGCTCAAATTCATCATCTGGTTGCTCATTATTTCCTACAGTAGAAATACGCTTCCCAAATGTGTTAAACGAAACTGTTATATCAGAATTGATTTTTGGAAAGGTATAAAAGGCACTCACATTTAAGGTAAAGGGAGATTGCCCCAACATTGTTCGTTTATCATTAGCTTGTCTACCTTCAGTTTGTCCATCTTCATAATTAACCTGTGAAAGTATGTATGAAAAATTTGTATTCAATCGTAATCTATCTGATATATCTCTTCGAGCTTCCAGTTCTATGCCAATCAAGCTCGCAGAACTAACATTATCGTATTTCACTTCATTATTTTGAGTTATGCGATAAAATAATTCGATAGGATTTTCAAATTGCTTGTAGAAACCACTTATGGCAAATAATTCACCGGCATTAGGAAAAACTTCGAATCGAAGGTCATAATTATAAATCCTAGTTCTCTTTAGATTCGCATTACCAAAAAACGTTCTACCTCCTATATAATCTTGGAAACTAAAGTTAGAAAGCTCTCTAAATTCTGGCCTAGCTAAGGTAATTGAAAATGCACTTCTAAGATTAATTTTTTCAGTAGGTCTAAAAGTAATATTTAAAGCTGGCAAATAATCTAATTCATCAATTAATACTTCATCATTAATAAATTGTGCAGAGTTTTCTGCTCGCAGCCCACCTTCAAGAGTCCATTTTTCTGTAGGAGCCCAATTCATAGACAAATACCCTGCGAATAACTGTTGATAGCCATTAAATGAATCCCTAGAGCTAGAAGATTCATAAACGCCTATTAATCCATTTCTTACATTTTCAGAAGTTAGAATATTTTCTGGCGATTCTGACAAATTCGCATCAGGAAAACCCGTTCTCTTTTCATAGATTAATTTGAAGGATTTGAAATCTCTATCCTTTATTAGAAAAACACCACCTGTTTTAACTTTTAAATTGTTTTGGACTCCAAAACTATAATCTAGCTTTGCGCTGTAATTGTTATCATCTTGAAAAGAGAAAAAATGGGTATTACCTCTAAACGGGAATACTATTTCATACACACCAGATTCATTTTTTGCATATTGAGTTGTTCTTCTGTCAGGTAAGTCCCTCACCGCTTTTGAAAAGGAGAGCCCAACTTCTAATTTAGATTGGAAAAAGTTTTTAAAATATTTTTCTGCATTAATTGTAGTTGAGTAAATAGATCGGCGATCAAATTCAAGTATAGTTTGGCGGTTATCAGAATCATATTCGAAGTAATAACCTTCAATTTCTGAAAACTTATTGTTCGAAGAATTAGAATATAAATTCTTAATTCCTACTTTCGTTGTTCCATTCGGCTTTGCAAATACATTAAGCATTGCACTTAAATTGGTGGATTCAACCCCCGTATTTCTTAAGTATTTGGAACCTAAATCAACTTTATCTGTAATTTTGTTATAGCCTCTTATGGAATTGAGGTTTTCATCAAACCGGGATGAAGTTTCGTACTTGTAACTAAGGTTTGAGACTACACCAATAGGGATACGATCTTCATTGAATTGGTTGGCATACGTAAAACTCATTTTTTGACTTGGCAAAGATCTAATATTCTTAGAAGACCAACTATTATTGAGCTGTTCAGTAATCCTAGTTGCTTCCTCAGTATTGTTGATTTGGCCATCACTTACATCAGAAGGTAAGTTTCGAAATCCATCATCATAACCTAAGAAATCAGTTCCCCCACCATTATAACCAAGATAATTCTTCATCGAGTACAGAGTATTCACCGAAGTGGAGTAACTAAGTCCTATTTTTTTTGCATTTGGAAACTCTTTAGTAACTATCTGAACCGATCCGCCAGAAAATTCTCCCGATTGATCCGGTGTATAGGTTTTTTGCACCACAATATTATCGATTATTCCAGAGGTTAGAATATCAACTGGTGCTTCTTTTTTATTTGGATTTGTGGATGGGATAGCTGAGCCATTCAATTGTACATTACTGTAACGATTTCCAAGCCCTCTAACGTAAATATCTTTACCACCCACAACAGATACCCCAGACACTCTCTTCATTGCAGAACCTACATTTCCATCAGAGCCTTTAGAAATTTCTTCAAATGAAATTCCATCTTGTACTGGAATTGATTTTCGCTGTATCGTTAATAGACCTGCTTCTCCACTTTTAACTACTTCGGCTGTTACTACAATTTCTTCTAAGAGTTCTGTCTCTTCTTGTAAAACTATATCTAGATAAACAGTTTCACCATCTTTAACAACTACACCAGTTATAGTTTGAGTAGCATAGGAGAGATAACTTACTATAATAGTGTAAGTTCCTGGTTCAACATTGCGGATAGAGAATTTCCCATCAATGTCTGTCGCGGTACCTTTAATAGTACCTTCAATTACAACATTTACGCCAATAAGTGATTCACCTAATTGGCTGTCAACTACCGTTCCTGTTATTTTACTCTGAGTTTGACCATTTACACTGATCGAAACAAAGAAAAATAAGAATAGATTAATTAGAATTTTGAATTTTTTCACGAATGTGTGCTGATATTTTATTCATGTTAATATGAACTAAAGTTATCAGATACACTTTTCCGTACTGTTATCTACTTTTTATCCTTTTGTTATGTATTGATTACGAAATTGTTAACAAGCTTGTAATATCTTATTTCAAGAAAAAGCATTAAGGTATAAGGTGTTTCTATTCTTTTTCTTGAGCTATATTTTTTTCGTCAGTCTCTTTTTTTGCTTTTTTTGGAGCTTTATTTTTTTTGGATTTATCCGATATTTCTCCATTTGTGAATGCCTCATAATTAGTAGGTTTATCAAACGGTCGTTCTCCAATTAATTTCTCAAGGTCTGCTTGAAAAAGAATTTCTTTATCTAGCAACTCTTTAGCTAAAATTTCAAGTTGCTCTTTCTTTTCTGTAAGTAATTCGATGGTTCTTGAGTAGGCA
>JAYPYN010000072.1:0-8018 GCA_038154605.1 Balneolaceae bacterium | reverse complement strand
CACCATCAACAATTTTCTTTACTTCTTCATCTATAATTTTTGCTGTATCGTCAGAGTATGGTTTATTAAAAGTATAATCACTTTGTTTGGAATCATAGAAAGAAATGTTACCAATTCTTTCGTTCATGCCATAGACTGTAACAATACTATATGCCATTTTTGTAATACGTTCTAAATCGCTTAATGCCCCAGTAGAAACCTTTCCAAAAATAATTTCTTCAGCAGCTCTACCCCCTAATGCCATGCACATTTCATCAATTAATTGATCGGTCTGATGTAGATATTGTTCTTTGGGCAGATACTGAGCATAACCTAAAGCTGCTATACCTCTTGGAACTATAGATACTTTTACTAAAGGATCTGCATGTTCAAGATACCAACCCGCAACTGCATGCCCTGCCTCATGGTATGCCACAATTTCTTTCTCTTCGGGCGATATAATTTTATTTTTTTTCTCTAGTCCACCAATCACTCTGTCAATAGCGTTATTGAAATCGTCCATGTTAACAGACTTCTTATTACTTCTTGCGGCTATTAATGCTGCTTCATTACATACGTTAGCTATCTCTGCTCCAGCGAAGCCTGGAGTTTGTGCAGAAAGTTTTTTTGCATCTACTTTTCTGTTTAATTTAAGAGGCTTTAAATGAACTTTAAAAATTGCTTCTCTGCCAACTATGTCGGGTTTATCAATTGAAATTTGACGATCAAATCTTCCTGGTCGGAGTAATGCATTATCTAATACATCTGGCCTGTTTGTAGCTGCAAGAATTATAACTCCAGAATCGGTTGCAAAACCATCCATTTCTACAAGTAGAGAATTGAGCGTATTCTCACGTTCATCATTAGAGCCCGGCATCTGACCTTTGCCTCTCGATCTCCCGATAGCGTCAATTTCGTCAATAAATATAATGCATGGTGCTTTTTCTTTTGCCTGCTTAAAGAGATCACGTACTCGAGCAGCACCAACTCCTACGAACATTTCAACAAAATCTGAACCAGATAAAGAAAAGAATGGTACTTCTGCTTCCCCAGCAACCGCCTTTGCAAGTAAGGTTTTCCCTGTTCCAGGAGACACTACTAATAAAGCACCTTTTGGAATTTTTCCACCTAATCGGGTAAATTTATCCGGACTCTTTAAAAAATCAACAATCTCCTTAACTTCTTCTTTTGCTTCTTCTAAACCCGCAACATCTTTAAAAGTTATTTTGGTATCTGTTTGTTGATCGTATAAAGATGCTTTGTTTTTTCCGATGTTAAGAACTTGTTGCCCAGGATTCATCCTCCTAAAAAGAAACACCCAAAAACCTATGGCCAATGCAATCATCATTAACCACATAAAAATACCACCAAACCAATCTTCTTCTATTCTAACTTCATATACAACTTCATATTGATCAAGGATTGGTCGAATATCATCACCAGGAAGCATGGTTGTTACAAAAGCTAAGTTTCTACCACCGTTTGTATTATTGATATTAAATGGACCCTCTGATTCGATTGGCGCTTTAACAATTCCATCACGAATAGCATTGTCATTGTACTTTCCATAGATATCGATTCCATTCTTAATAACTATTTCTTCTATATAACCACTTTTTACATACGATAAAAACTCGCTATACTTAATGTTATTTCCAGGCTCTGGATTTAGAAAAATAATTTGAATAAAAATCAGGCTTATAATTATGGCTAAAAAACCCCAATTTGGAAATTTAGGAATTCCTGATTTATTGTTAGCCTGTGGCTTTATTTCTTTTTTTTTGTTGGGCTTATTTTCAGCCATTTATATAATCTCTTAAAATGTTTGGTTAACCGATGCTGCTAATACAAACCTAAATTTTTGTATAACTAACATACAACAATTTGGCAAAAAACGTGCCATGTGAATTTCTATGACATTTCATCAAAACTAATTAAATCACCTTCTGCAGTTTGGACAATTAACCCATTATCTTTAGGTGTCATACGTCCTATAACGGAAAAGTCATTAAATATTTTAAACAATTGATCAACTTTATCCTCTGGCAAAGTAAAAACCAATTCTAAATCTTCCCCACCATATAATGCATATTTGTCTACATCCTCTTGCATTTCATCCGCTACTTGGCGTGCTTCAAGTGAAATAGGTATAGTAGCTTGATATAAATGGGCACCTAAATTGGAGCTGATACATAATTGAGTAACTTCTTCCATCAACCCTTTGGTTATATCAATCATAGAAGATGGAATAATTTCGTTTTCTTTAAAACATCGAATTACATCTATTCGTGCTTTGGGCATTAACTGTCGTTCAACCACAAATTTATAATCCCCCAAATCTGGCTGCGCGCTCTGATTGCCATGTTTTTCCCAAAATGATTTTTCGCGCATTAGAATTCGAAGTCCTGCAATGGCAGCGCCAAGATCACCGGTTACACAGATAGCATCACCTTCAGAGGCACCATCTCGTTTTACAATCTTATTGTGTAATACTTCTCCCAACACAGATACAGAAAATACTGCATTTTGATGATTTCCAGTAATATCCCCACCGGCTATTGCTACACCATATTGTAGGCAAGCCTGATTAATTCCCTTATATAGATCCTCTATCATTTCTACTGATACTCTATTTGGAATAGCTAAATTTATCATAATAGCGGTAGGGTAGCCGTTCATAGCTAATATATCAGAGATACTAGCAGATACCATTTTAAATCCAAAATGGCTAAAGGGTGTGTAGCTAGGATCAAAATCTGCGCCTTCTACAAATGTATCTGTTGATAAGAGTACAAGATGATCATCTTTTGATGATAGTGATATGGCATCATCACCATTTTCAATTTTTAATGATGGATGATTATAGCCTTTAACATTTTGCAATATTTCTAATAATGCTGGTCTGCCAATCTTTGATACTGGGGTAAACGTTTGCTCCATAGTTTTTTTTAAATAAAAAAAGCATCTGCACGATGCACAGATGCCTTAAACTTGTAAATAAACAGTATTATTCTTCTCGTTTAGCAGAATAATTAATTTTAAAAGTACCTGCTTGTTGAAGCTCTTTCGTTACATCAGACAATAGAGAGAATTCAGAATCTTCATCAACGCGTAAGGATACGATCATTCTAGGCTCTACTAAAAGCTTATCGTACATAAGATTTCTAATTGATCCTATATCCTCTACAATGGCATCATCTATCTGTACTTTATCTTCACCAAGTTGATTTAGAGGCAAACGTTCTGGACCCATATATATGTATGAAACCAATCTTTTTTCTTCGATTTTTTCGATGTTGGTTGCCTTAGTTAAATCCAACTTCACCTTCAGAGTTACTTCACGTAATACAGTTGTTACCATGAAAAAGAACAGCAACATAAAAACTACATCTGGCATGGCAGAAGTTGGTATTTCTTGCTTACTGCCGGCTTGTTTCTTCTTAAAGTGTGCTGACATTAATTTTCCTCCGCTGCAATTGAGATTTTCTTGGGATACATGTCTCTTATTTGTTTTCTCTGAGCAGAATTCGGTTTAAGTTTTGCAAACTCTACACCATAATTTGCTCTAGAGGCAGCATCACGTAATTCTTTATATGCAGCCATTACCTCGTCAAGCATATCAATATAAATTTTGTATGGGGTTTCTTGCTGAGTTTTTAAAGAAACTATCGCAGCTTCTGGAGAAATTGCAAGAGTTTCGTCGTTGTTAGGATTATCTATGAATTCCTTTAAACGTTCTCTTACATCCCCTATCTGTGTAGGTTGCTCATCCATAAGAATAAACCCTAGAGCATTGACAAGTATATTCATTTGGTTACGCTCTTTGATAGGTGGTGGTTCTACTTCTGGATCAAGAGGTGGAGGTAGAATCATTCCAATACCAGTATCCACGTTAATAGTGGTAGTAACAAGGAAGAATATGAGAAGAAGAAAAGCGATATCTGCCATAGAAGAACCATTTATTTCAGCTCCTTCTCTTTTTTTCTTTTTTAGTAGCATCTACATGCTCCAATTAAAATTTAAAAGTGCCACGTAGCCCTGTAAAAGCAACAGAAACTACCATGATTACCATCATACATAAAGTGGCTAATACTCCAGCCTTAGAAACGTCTTGTAACACTGCGTATGAAATTCCAAATATGATGAAAGGTACAGCCATAATAGCTATTCGTTTAACATCCTGCTTTCCTTGAGAAAGACTTTTTATGCCCGAGGCTACAATTGCGATGATTCCAAGTCCGATTAAACCAATCGCTAACCATACTGCTATTTTTACTATAATATTACTTTCCATTAGGATTCTCCTTTATATATTAATTAGCTATCTGATTCTTCGGAAGTAGAGTCAACTTCAGGAATAAGAGGTTTACCTTCTTGTAATAAAATTATAGAATCAATTAATGTAATTGAGCTTTCTTCCATCTCAGCTATTAATCGATCGATTTTCGATACACAGTAATTATACCCAATCTGTAAAATAATACCAGCTATTAATCCACCAGCCGTTGTAAGAAGAGCAACTTTAATACCACCAGCAACAATACTAGGAGAAATATCTGAAGCAGCTTCAATTTCATCGAAAGCCTTTATCATACCAACAACCGTTCCAAGGAAACCAAATAGCGGAGCGATTGCAATAAATAGTGATAACCAAACAAGACCTCTTTCAAGAAAGCTCATTTCAATAGAGCCATATGCTCCAATTGCCTTTTCTGCGGCTTCAATTCCTTCATGTGATCTCATCAACCCAGCTTGAAACACAGATGCGACAGGACCTCTAGTTTGAGCACATAATTGTTCAGCAGCTTCTATACCACCTTCTTGCAATGCTTCTTGTACATCAACTATGAATTTACGTGTATTTATGTCAGCAAGATTGAGAGTAATAATTCTTTCAAGAAAAATTGCTAAACCCAAAATAAGTGTTATTAGTACAGGCCACATCCAGCCACCATCATTACCTTCATTGAATTTCTCAACGATTAAATTAAAGAAACCATCTTGTGCTGGGGCTTGTAAAAGAAAAAGAGCAATTGACGATGTCATGTCCACTCCGAATATTTTTTTGATTGTTTGTTTATTGAATTTCTAAGGCAAAAGGATATGCCATTTTGAAATAAATGTCAAAGATAGGGATACTGTAAAACATCAAAATTTTCATAAATAATCGTTTAAAATATTTTCAAGTTACATATATGTATTGTCAAGACTATTAAAACCTTGCGCTAAGAACTAATTTTAATATATGGATATTAGGCATATTTCTAACCGTCCTACCGTTGTAATTCAAATTTACACGTATAAAATTTTTACTTTGATAATTTATTGTAGCAGCCCATAACAGATTTTTACCCTCACCAGAACCTTCTGTAAGTTCATAATTTGTTAAAGGGTTAACCTCTCCACTAATGCGTGTACTTTTAAATTCAATGTTCGTTGACGCCTGAACCCTTTTCCATAGAAAAGCTCTAGTAGTGGATTGGACTTTAATCAACTTTGCTTTCACTTTACCATATTGAGTGTCTTGTTTGATACTATAACCTAGATTGAAGCCATACTGAAATGATTTAGAAACTCTTTTTGTAAAACCAGGGTTAATCGCGTATGCATTAATTTTATACGTTCTGTTTGATAACACTTCGCTTATTTGTGAGTTATTTCCCCAATGAATATCCATTCTAAATCTCATATTTTCATCCGTCAAATAGCTCGTCTCAACTTGTATGATATCGCTCTTTTTTCTTTGAACTTCAATTGTTCTCCTATTCATTGTTTCTGATATATAATAGCGGAGTTTGAAATCTAGATTTTTAATGGGTTGTATTAACAACTCTTGTTCAAATCTCACTAAACCATCTACTGTGGTAGAATCATTTCTGAAGGTATTTAACCTTAACAAATAAACATCTTTCTCTTTGCCTGTGGTTGAGTTTTCGTTTATGCTTAGGTTAGAATTTAGTGTTAATGATTGGTACCAAGAGGTATTCTTTGATTTATCACTGTGCTTTTGAAATGGTTTCCAATCAAAGGTAAAATTAGATTTTAAGTCGATTACAGGGAGTAATTGATCGGATGGTAGAAACTGCAAAACATAGGTTCCTTCGTTAGGTGTGAGTTCGAGATAAAACTCATCTATTTCTTCAATACCATTTTTATTCTCATCAACCCAAACATATTGCCCTAATTCTGGGCCTACTTCTATATATACCTCCTGCCGAAGTGCCTTACGTTGCGTATTTGCCTTATATGAGGCTCTGGCAGATATTCTATCACTTTTATATGATGTGAAAGAGGCTAGTTGTAATCCATTCTGGTTCGTTTTTCCTTCTTCTTTAAAGTTTTTTTCAAATGATTTATTCCGGAAATGAATCTCATTTTCTGTTCTAAATCCATTATCTCGATAGTAAGCTATTTTATATCGTTGCTCTCTTGAATCTGACTCTTTTTTAAACTTACCATCCTTAATAGCATCTTGTATTCGAAATATATAAGTACTTTCTAACAACCAATGTTTATTTTTAAAAACAAGTCCTGGTCCCATTTCAAAAAACTTTGTAGATGTAGGGGTTAAAATATTTGTTTTATTTTTTTCTTCTAGATTTTCATACTCGAATTGAATAAATGAACTTAATAATGAGCCAGTATTTGTACGTATTGCACCTTTTTGCTTTAACCACTGCCCTGAGGTAATCATCGTATTATTTTTTGATGAAATATATTCTTGAGCATATTCAATGCTGAAGATATTACTTTCCATTATGGATATATCAGCATTTTGGCGGATGCTTTCAAATCCTGAGAATCGTAATTTACCTATCCCTGCTTGAACATTTGATCGCTCTAAGAAACTGAATTTAGTATTGAACTCATCCAACTTCTCACCTGAAACGTCTTGCTGTTCAACATTCCATTTTCTATCAAATTCAACATCTCGGGTTCGTTCAAAAACTTCAAAATTCTTACCACTTTGCCTTCGAGTATAGTTTACATCAAAACTACCAATACCAAGTTCAATCTCTTTTGCCTCAACGTTAGTAAAAAGGGCTACATCGGTATTATCACCATTATCAATATTTGAAAATCGGTTTCTATCAAAATCACTTAATGAAATTTCATTCGAAAAAGTTATGTTTTTACTCACTTTAAATTTCGAATTTAGGGCAAACATTTGATGTTTTTTGGGGGCAGGGAGTTTACGAAAAGGTTCGTACGCCCCATTTCCAGGACCTACCCACTCGTAAAGAAGTCCGTTAACCCTATCACCAATACGTTGGTAACTTCCTTTACCTTCGCCTACACTGCTAAAGCGTACCACTAAATTTGATTCTGATGAATTAGGAATATTTTTAAAAATAGTGAATACATCTCCGTTTAATGTAGTATCTATACGTGCATATTTTATATTGATTTCGTCACTATTTGGGTTTTCTATTACTCCGGACAGGATAGCCTTTTCTTCGTCATCTCCTGCTAATTTCAAAATTTGTATATCACTTTCTGTTAATGTCTGTTGCGACAATAGATCATCCCCGTCTGCTTGCCTAATTAAACTAAAACCTAAAGTTAATTTATCATCAATAAATCTTTCATTTACCTCTGTAGCAATTAAAGTTCTATTAAAATCCTGGTTGATGTATTCATATTCTACATAAATTCGAGTCTCATCTTTTATAAAAATATTGTCGGTAAATGTAATTTCACCAAGCCCATAATCAATTATGTATTCATACTCTTCTCCTCTCTTCACTAAAATTCCATTAATATATACACGCTCTGTTCCGGCCAGAATAACTGCAAATTCTTCTCCATTTCTTCCTTTTAACCGATAAGGACCTTGAACACCATCTTGACCTTGAAATTTTTGTGTTACATACGTACCTCGAACAGAGGATAATACGGCATTAACACCACCTGTATTTTTGGTATAACGCCCTGCTGCACCTTGAAGCCTTCGGTTCAATGTAGCAAACTTAGAATTATTTAGAGAAACATCTATATCACCCATTTCTAGTGCCATTTTCTTCGATTTCAATCGAATT
>JAYPYN010000071.1:0-11662 GCA_038154605.1 Balneolaceae bacterium | reverse complement strand
CTTCAAACAAACTCCCTTTCCACCGTATATCGCACAAAATGAATCCTTTGCAGATGAATATCAAACCGTATATGCTAAAGATTTAGGTAGCAAAGCTGCACCTACGGCGGGACTTCATTTCACAGATGAATTATTAGCATCGCTGAATCAGCAGGGTTTTCAAAAAGAGGAAGTAACCCTCCATGTCGGTTTAGGAACTTTCGCACCCGTTAAATCAGAAGACATCACCAATCATAACATGCATAGTGAATGGTATCATATTTCTGATCTAACCACATCAGCAGTAAACCAAACGAAACACATTACAGCTGTGGGCACCACCTCCGTAAGGGTGCTAGAGTCAGTTGCTAATGAAAGCGGCAACTTGAACTCTGGAATTGGAGAAACAGATATTTTCATTACACCAGGATATACATTTAAACGAGTAAATTCTCTAATCACAAATTTTCATCTTCCAAAAAGTACTTTACTCATGTTGGTAGCTGCATTCATGGGTTTTGATGAAATGAAACGGCTCTATGAGTATGCTATCGAAAAAAAATATCGTTTTTATTCTTTTGGCGATGCCATGCTTATTCTATAAGCAATCGCGGTAAGAATCTTATACCCTTGAACTTATCAACATTGCTGTTGATAAAGATAGAAGCGCTTTTATATATGTGGGGTAAATTTCAGTTTAAAATGAAAGGATTAAGTACCAAATCACTTGTTTTTTTTAGTATCTTTTGCGACTTGAAACGTTCAGATCAATTACTTTCGGATTAACGAATATGTTGAAGATCCGATAAAACTTTTAATTGAAATCACATACATGTCTGAAGTATTAAAAATTAAACGCGGTGTCGATATAAAATTGGTTGGAGAAACCGATAAAGAATTTGCCCCAGAAATGCGCGTTGAAACGGTAGCCATAAAACCAGATGATTTTCATGGTGCACAGTTTAAATTAGCGGTAAAAGAGGGTGAAGAAGTAAAAGCGGGATCTGCACTTCTATTTAAAAAGGACGACGAAGCAGTAAAACTGACGTCGCCCGTAAGTGGAGAAGTGGCACAAATAGTTAGAGGCGCCAAGCGTAGAATATTAGAAGTTAGAATTCTTTCTGATAAGAAAATCAAATTC
The DNA here is from genome assembly GCA_038154605.1 of Balneolaceae bacterium. Taxonomy (GTDB): domain Bacteria; phylum Bacteroidota; class Rhodothermia; order Balneolales; family Balneolaceae; genus HXMU1420-13. The sequence goes on along the minus strand of JAYPYN010000071.1, from coordinate 10,542 downwards.
GAAAAATTCAAAAAAGCTGATCCTATTGAGTTAGAAAGAGATGCTATCGTAACCAAACTGGCTGAATCTGGATGCTTTGCTTTCTTTAAGCAACGCCCATACAATGTGGTAGCTCAAACCTCGAAAACGCCAAAAGCCATTTTTATTTCTGGTTTCGATTCTTCACCACTTGCCCCAGATATGGGAATGTTATTAGATGGTAATGAAAAGGAATTCCAAACCGGGATAGATGCTTTGGCTAAGTTAACGTCTGGGAAAGTTCATTTAGGACTTAATGCCGATGTTCCTGTGGGGAGAACCCTCTCGAGCGTAAAAGGGGTAGAAATCACAAAATATTCTGGCCCACACCCAGCCGGTCTTGTTGGTGTGCACATCGCACAAAAAGATCCAATTGATAAAGGTGATATTGTTTGGACCATCATCCCAGAGCATGTAGTAATTATAGGACGTTTATTCTTAACAGGTAAATTTGATGCCCGCATTAATATCGCAGTTGCTGGCTCTGAAGTAAAAGACCGAAAATACCATTCTACTATACTTGGTGCCGCAGTAAAGCCTTTTATTGCAAATAATCTATCAGACAAAAAAGTGCGCGTTATTTCTGGTAACGTATTAACAGGTACACACATCCAAAGTGATGGATACCTAAGTTTCTATGAAAGACAGTTAACCGTACTCGCAGAAGGAGAAGATCCCGAATTGTTTGGATGGTTAATTCCCAAACCCGACAAATTCAGTATCTCGCGAGCATTACCGTCATTTTTTATGCGCCAGTTAGAAAAAATTACTGGTCAGCCTATGGTTTATAATTTGGACACCAACTTACACGGCGAAGAACGTGCCTTTGTAGTAAGTGGCCAATACGAACAAGTTTTTCCTTTTGATATTTTTCCAGTTCAGTTGATTAAAGCTATTATGACGAACGACATTGAATTGATGGAAAATCTAGGAATCTATGAAGTGGTAGAAGAAGATTTAGCACTCTGCGAAGTGGTATGTACATCAAAAATTCCTGTACAAGAAACCATCCGGAAAGGGCTTGATCTTATGAAAGAAGAATTAGGATAGAGATTAATTTATACTTTTTAATTTAATGAAAGCTATACACGATTTTTTAGAATCAAACATTAAACCATATTTCGATAAAGGTTCGAAATATGAAAAGTTGTGGCCTGTTTATGATGGCTTTGCAACATTTTTGTTCGTGCCCGGGCATACTGCGCACAGCGGTGCCCATGTGCGAGATGGAATAGACCTTAAACGTACAATGAATACCGTTATCATGGCGCTTGTTCCATGCTTGTTATTTGGTATGTGGAATGTGGGATACCATCACTACAATGCGCTTGGTATAGACGCGGCATTTTTAGAGCAATTTATTTTTGGTGCAATCAAAGTGTTGCCTATGGTAGTTGTTTCTTATGGCGTTGGACTTGGATTAGAGTTTCTTTTTTGTGTGATTAAGGGACATCAAATTGAGGAAGGATATTTGGTTACAGGCATGCTAATCCCTCTTATAATGCCAGTTGATATTCCTCTTTGGATGGTTGCTATTTCAGTTGCATTTGCTGTAGTGATTGGAAAAGAGGTGTTTGGTGGTACTGGAATGAATATATTTAATCCGGCGCTTCTAGCTCGTGCTTTTGCATTTTTCGCTTATCCAACGTATATGTCTGGTGATAAGGTTTGGATCAACACATCGGTACAAGAAGGGCAGGCAGTAGTTGATGGATGGTCTGGTGCAACCATACTTGGAGAGCTCGCAGCAACAGGAGAGACTTCCTATTCGGCTTTAGACGCATTTATTGGTCTCATTCCAGGTTCAATTGGTGAAACATCTACTCTACTAGTTTTAATGGGTGCTGGACTTCTAATTTTTACAGGAATTGGTTCTTGGCGAATTATGCTTAGCGCATTAATTGGTGGAGCTGTAATGGGGCTTATATTTAATGCTGTTGCTCCTTATGCTCTCTCTCCAGAACAACAAGCATTTATGGCGGTTCCTTTTTGGAATCAGTTGATAATTGGTGGATTTGCATTCGGTGTCGTATTTATGGCAACCGATCCAGTGTCAGGTTCACAAACAGAAATGGGTAAATACTATTATGGATTTTTTATTGGATTTTTCGCCATTATGATTCGAGTGTTTAACCCAGCTTATCCAGAAGGAATCATGTTGGCTATTTTATTTATGAATACAATGGCTCCCCTCATAGATCATTATGTCGTACAGGCCAACATCAAAAAACGACAAAAAAGATTAGCTCTTAAAACGGCGGGTTCATAATTATGAATGTAAACAGTAACGCATATACGTTTGGTTTTGCAACTGTAATGGTGTTAGTAGTAGCGGCAGTTCTTTCTTATATCGCAACATCATTAAAGCCCATGCAGGCAGAAAATGTTGAAAAAGAAAAAATGCAGAACATTTTAAGTTCTATTCAAGTGCAGGTAGAACGCGAAAAAGCCCCAGACATCTATCAAAAATATATTGTGGAGCAATTAGTAATTAGCGATGGTGAATTAATAGAAGGTGTGGACGCCTTTAAAGTTGATATGCTTAAAGAAGCTCGTATTAGCAATAACAAAAGAAAAGCACCCCTTTATGTAGCTGAAAAAGAAGGTGAAACATACTACATCATACCGTTACAAGGAACAGGATTATGGGGTCCGATTTGGGGATACATTGCACTTGAACAAGATTTGAACACCGTGTATGGCGCTGTATTCGATCATAAAGCAGAAACGCCCGGACTTGGCGCTGAAATTAAAACACCAATATTCATGGATCAATTTCCAGGTAAAAAAATCTTAGATATGGATGGCAGCTTACTTGGAATAGATGTACGTAAAGGCGATTCATCAACCGATTATCAAGTAGACGGTATCAGTGGTGGTACCATTACATCGGATGGAGTAGAATTAATGATTTTGGATTGTTTGGAAGCTTATTTCCCTTTCCTAGAACAATATGCTGGTAATACTGCCAGTGCACAACTTATTAACTAATTGCTGGCAAAAAAATTAAATCAATGGCAGAAGTATTAGAACAAGAAGTAGTTGAAAAAAAGCCGGTTTCAAAACCTAAAGAGCCTTTATTCAGCAAAAAAAATAAAAAATTATTAAGCGATCCTTTTAACGACAATAATCCTATTACGGTACAGGTACTAGGAATTTGTTCTGCATTAGCGATTACGGTAAAGCTTCAACCTGCAATAGTAATGGCGCTTTCAGTAGTTTTTGTGATGGCAGCAGGAAATATTATTGTATCGTTGATGAGAAACTTTGTACCTAACCGAATTCGAATCATAGTTCAGCTAGTAGTAGTGGCAGCTTTAGTGGTTTTGGTAGATCAAGTACTTAAAGCTTTTGTGTATGATGTTAGTAAAGAATTAGCCGTTTTCGTAGGGCTGATTATTACCAATTGCATCATCATGGGGCGTTTAGAAGCATTCGCTTTAGGTAATGGAGTATGGCGATCGTTTTTAGATGGCATCGGAAATGCAGTAGGGTATGGCGTAATCCTAATCGTGGTAGCTTTCTTTAGAGAATTACTGGGCTCTGGCCAGCTAATGGGACATCAAGTTATTCCCGAAGCTTGGTACTTAGCAAATGGTGGTTTTTACAGTAACAATGGTTTTATGCTGCTTCCCCCAATGGCTTTAATCACAGTAGGTATCATTATTTGGATCCAACGTGCACGTAACACTAAATTGATAGAGGATTAATACCATGCAAGAGTTAGTAAATATTTTTGTTAAATCGATTTTTGTTGATAATATGGTGTTTGCCTATTTCTTAGGCATGTGTTCGTATTTAGCGGTTTCAAAAAAAGTATCAACAGCTGTTGGGCTTGGAATTGCGGTAATATTTGTACTAGTTGTTACCGTTCCTGCTAATTATTTACTTCAAAATTATGTGCTTGCCGAAGGCGCGCTTAGTTGGATTAGTGAAGACTTTGCAACCGTAGATTTAAGTTTCTTATCCTTTATCCTTTTCATTGCAATTATAGCATCCATGGTGCAGCTGGTAGAAATGTTGGTAGAAAAATTTTCTCCGGCACTATACGGCGCATTGGGTATTTTCCTTCCTTTAATTGCAGTAAACTGTGCCATTTTAGGTGGGTCGCTATTTATGCAAGAGCGTAACTATGCAAATATAACCGAAGCTACCGTATTTGGTTTTGGTAGTGGCATTGGTTGGTTTTTAGCTATTGTAGCCATCGCTGCCATCAGAGAAAAAATTCAATATTCTAATGTGCCCGCCCCCTTAAAGGGATTAGGCATCACCTTTATCGTAACCGGCTTAATGGGCATTGGCTTCATGTCGTTTATGGGAATCAAATTATAATCCTCAAGAAGTGTTAACTATGATATTTGGAGCAACGACCTTAACGATAGTAGGTATAAGTATCGCAATATTTTTTGCGGTTATCATTCTGTTAGTTTCAATTTTACTTGGTGCTAAAGCGGTTTTAACCCCATCAGGACCAGTCAAAATCACAATAAATGGAGAGAAAGTAATAGAAGTAGAATCTGGGGGTACTTTACTAAGTACACTTGGTGACAATAAAATATTTTTACCATCTGCTTGTGGCGGCGGTGGAACGTGTGTGCAGTGCGAGTGCCAAGTTCATAGTGGTGGAGGTGAAATTTTACCTACCGAAACCCCTCACTTTACAAGAAAAGAACAAGCAGAGAACTATCGTCTTGGGTGCCAGGTAAAAGTAAAAGAAGACATGGAAATCTCCATTCCCGAAGAAGTATTTGGGATTAAAAAATGGGAAGCAAAAGTAGTTTCTAATTACAATGTGGCTTCATTTATCAAAGAGTTTATTGTGGAATTACCCGAAGATATGGATTACAAAGCTGGGGGATATATCCAAATTGAAATTCCCGAATGCGAAGTAAACTATAAAGATATAGACATAACAGCACATCCAGATGATCATCCTGGCGAACCAGAGAAATTCAAAGTGGAATGGGACAAATTTGGCTTGTGGAATTTAAAGATGAAAAATGATGATGTTGTTGAACGTGCCTATTCGATGGCTAGTTACCCAGCAGAAGGTCGTAAGATTATGTTAAACGTTCGTATTGCAACTCCGCCGTGGGATCGTGCTAAAAATGATTGGATGGATGTAAATCCTGGTGTGGCTTCTTCATACATTTTCAACCAAAAACCAGGCGATACAGTAACTATTTCTGGACCTTATGGTGAATTTTTTATCAAAGAAAATGAAAGTGAAATGATTTACATTGGCGGTGGTGCGGGGATGGCTCCTATGCGCTCGCATTTGTATCATTTGTTTAAAACATTAGAAACAGGTCGCAAAGTTACTTACTGGTATGGCGGTCGTTCACGAAGAGAGTTATTTTATTTGGAGCATTTCTACGAGTTAGAGCGAAAATTCCCAAATTTTAAATTCTATCTAGTGCTTTCCGAACCATTACCAGAAGATAATTGGGTAGAAAAGAAAGATATTAATGATGAAAAAGGCGATGGATTTTTAGGATTTGTTCACCAAGCCGTAATTGATCAATATTTAGTAAATCATCCAGAACCTGAAGAAATTGAATTTTACTTCTGTGGACCTCCTTTAATGAATCAAGCCGTACTTAAAATGTGCGACGATTGGGGTGTTCCCGAAGAGAATGTTGCCTTCGATGATTTCGGAGGATAACAAACACACTAACTCTTAAATCCCGCTTACTTAGGTGTGCGGGATTTTTTTTGTATTGATTATGAGACTTCTATCACTTCTTTTATTAGCAACTAGCTTAGGATGCACCCCCCCTGAACCACAACTTAAAGTACTTACTGGGAACGCTCAAGGTTCTACCTATCAGATTCGATTTATGACTTCAAAAAATCTAGATTTTAACACAGATTTAGATAAAATATTTAAAGATGTAGATCTATCGATGAGTACGTGGATTTCTACATCCCTGATTTCTAGAATAAATGAATCGGGGGATTGGATTGAAGTGGATGACATGTTTTTAGAGGTACTAAATCGTTCTGTAGAAATTGCTAAAGAATCAGATGGGGAATTTGATCCAACAGTTGGACCGCTGGTACAATTATGGGGATTTTGGTTTGATGAAAAACGAGCAACAGTTACCGATGAACAAGTAATCAAAGCTTTAGAACTTATTGGTTATGATAAGATTGAAATTGATGGCAACCGTGTGCGGATTCCGAAACATAGCACAATGGATTTTAATGCGATTGCACAAGGATACACCGTTGATGTAATTGCCAAAGCGTTAGAAGCAAAAGGAATAAATAGATATATGGTAGAAGTTGGGGGGGAAGTTCGAACACGAGGAGTAAATGATAAAAATACGGTTTGGATAATTGGGGTTGATAAACCACAAGAAAATATTGATGTAGAAGATCGTTTCCAGTTTATTCTTAAGCTTGAAGATGCTGCACTTGCCACCTCGGGTAACTATAGGAAATTTTGGGTAGATGAAGTAACCGGATTAAAATATTCCCATACCATTGATCCTAAAACGGGCTATCCCGCAAAAAATAATGTATTAAGCGCCTCTATCATTGCTCCAACGGCAATGGATGCCGATGCATATGCCACGGTATGTATGGTTAAGGGATTAGAAGACTGCCAATCATTCTTAGCGTCAAAATCAGAGTTAGAAGGATATCTAATATATACTGATCAGACAGGAAACTGGAAAGAATATATTACTGCAGGTTTTAAAGATCAGATTATTGAGCATTAACCATGTTTTCTGTGAAAAATAATTCGGTGATAATAGGTAAACCACAAATCAACATCACTCAGCATAAATACTGAATCCCAGCAGGTGGTGCCCGTGGCAGCGTTCAGCATTACTACTTTAAAAAAACCTCGCAAAATAACCCGACGTCATTCCAAACTTGATCTGGAATCTCTGGGGAATGATTCGTTGATCATGGGATAGCTATAAAGCAAAGCTCTAATCATGGTGGCCTTTGTCATTTCGAGTGTAGCGAGAAATCTGATCATTTACTTAAAGCTCAGGAACACATTTTTTGGTATATCAAAGAGGTGAAAACTCCTCTCCCGATGAATCGGGATCGAATTAACAAACATAGAAAGGTTTAAATAACCCTTCCCCACCAAAAAAGTAATTATTATTTCCAAGAATGAGTTAATGTTGAAACTTACCAATAAATTATTTTTATTCATTAATGCTACTGATTTGGTAGGATAAAATGAATAAGAATTATATAATAGGGATATATTATATAAAAAATTTAATTTAACCAGCCACGTTTTTAGTAATTAACCCCAAAAGACAGAAAACAATGGAATTTGATAAAGAAACATTCAAAGTTTATACATGGAAAAACTGGATGATGATACATTGGATTTTGAATCCAGGTTTAGCAATAAATGAATTGCTATTGGGCCAAAGAGTTCCAAAGCTTACTTTGGAAAATATAACATCGAATAAAACAAAATTTGAAAGAATAGTAATTCCCTGCCCCCATTGTAAAGTACTCCATGATGGTAGAACTTGGTCGACTGAATCTGGAACTGCTTTTAAAAATTGGTTTGGACTTTATTGTAAAAATTGCGGAAAAACAATCCCTTGTTTGTTAAATGCATTTAGTTTAATAATTCTAATAATAACATTCCCTCTTTGGGGTTGGTTTAAAAAAAGTTTGAAATCAAAGTGGTTAGATAGGCAACCAGATAGATATAAAAACATAGATATAGGGCAAATAAAAAATCCATTTCATAAGAAAAAATGGGTAGTAACAGGATTAAGTTGGGGAATAATTATGTTTGTAATAATGTCGGTAGGGTATCCATATTTTAGTAGTGAAGAAATAACCCTAAAATCTTTATCATTAGGAATTGGGATTTGGACTATTGGCGGGCTTAGCTTTGGTTATAGTATGAAAATCTATATGAACAAGAGGGTAACTTTGTGAGTAAGCCAAAAAAGAATAGAATTTTTAGGCTCAAATTTTCTCATGATGATTAACTAAGCGTCAACATAACATAAAATATAGTTTTCGTTTACTATTCAAAATATTGAAGTGGACTGCGATTTTAATTTTTAGTTTCTACTTCCTAGGTATTACTATTACTGGTTATAAGCAATCCAATCCTAATGGTACTTGGCATTTTTACTAGTCAGTTATTGAGGGCTTATGGGATGCTGATGAAGAGTTTGGTTTATGGTTAAATAAAATAAGGGGCTGAAGTAGCTTTATCTTTAGTTAGCTACTTCAGCCCCTAAAATAAAAAGTAATCACTACCATTTACCAACCCATATGTCGCACTATAAAAATTTTCCACAATGGTGTTGATAAGCCCACTTTTTACCCGTATTTTTTCAGGCTATAAAACTGACGAAAAATCCTGTTTATAAAGATTCATGTTTGAGAATCTATCATCCAATTTAGAAAAAGCATTTCAAAGCTTAAAAGGCGAAGCACGTATTACCGAGGTAAATATTGCCGAGACGGTACGTGAGATCCGCCGTGCGCTTTTGGATGCGGATGTAAATTTGGAGGTTGCTCGTCGGTTTACTGCGGACGTAAAAGACAAAGTACTTGGCTCTGATGTACTCACCGCTGTTAACCCTGGTCAACAATTTACTAAGATTGTTTACGATGAATTGGTTAACACTTTCGGTGGCGAAAAAACAGACATTGCCACTGCTCATGTTCCGCCTACTATCATTTTAATTGCAGGTTTACAAGGTTCAGGTAAAACAACCTTCACCGGTAAATTAGCCCGCTACCTAAAGCAGGAGCATAAAAGGAATCCTCTTCTTGCTGCCGCCGATGTTTATCGCCCTGCTGCCGTAAACCAGTTAAAAACCCTCGCATCTTCAATAGATGTACCGGTTTATTCGATTGAACAAAAAGATCCTATCCGAGTTGCCAAAGAAGCCGTTTCTATGGCAAAAAGCTTGGCTATGGATACGGTTATTATCGATACAGCCGGTCGCCTCTCTGTAGATGAGGAAATGATGGATGAAATTGCAAACATAAAAAACGCAATCAATCCACATGAAATCCTGTTCGTTGTTGATTCAATGACGGGGCAGGATGCGGTTAATACCGCAAAAGCCTTTAACGATCGTATCGATTTTAACGGCGTGGTTCTTACCAAGCTAGATGGCGACACCCGTGGTGGTGCAGCGCTTTCGATTAAATCGGTAGTTGATAAACCCATCAAATTTGTAAGCACTGGTGAAAAACTAGAAGCTCTTTCTCCCTTCTACCCTGACCGTATGGCACAGCGTATTTTGGGGATGGGTGATGTGGTTTCCTTAGTAGAGAAGGCTCAAAAAGAATTCGACGAAAAAGAAGCCCAACGTCTTCAAAAGAAGATTAGCTCAGATAAATTCGACCTCGAAGATTTCTTAGATCAAATTCAAAAGATCAAAAAGATGGGAAGTTTTACAGATCTCGTCTCTATGATCCCCGGCGCCAGCAAAGCAATAGAAAATGCAGATCTCAGTGATGACGCTTTTAAGCACATCGAAGCAATAATCTATTCTATGACGCCGGAAGAGCGTCAGAACCCAGGTATTTTAAACGGTAGTCGACGACGACGAATAGCTAGTGGTTCTGGCACCACTGTTCGTGAGATCAACGATCTCATAAAACAGTTTGAACAGATGAAGAAAATGATGAAGACCATGTCCAAAATGGGCAAAATGGGTAGAGCCATGCAAGGTCTAAAAAATCTTCCTCTGGGACGATAGGTTTTTTTGAAATACTGTTTGTTTTAAGTCACTAAAAGCGGCACTTCAAGCTTAGCCATGTGCCGGTTTAGTTAGATTATCCTCGAGTAAAGTACGAGGTATAACTAATATAAGACGTACAGCAATTTTTAAAGAATAGATTAAATTAAACAACATAACTCACTGGAGATAACCATTGATTAAAATCAGACTTCAACGCAAAGGGCGTATTAGACGACCTATTTATCATATTGTAGTTGCAGATAGCCGTGCACCACGTGATGGACGTATTATTGAGCAAGTTGGCCGATATGATGGCGTTACCGAAAAAAAAGAGACCGTACTTAACGAAGATCGTATTTTGTACTGGTTAGAAACTGGAGCTCAACCAACCGACTCCGTAAGAAAAATCCTTCGCCAAGAGGGTCTTCTTTACAAGCGCCACCTTATGATGTGGGGCAAAAGTGAAGAAGAAATTACTGCTGCTCTTTCAGAATGGAAAGCATACCGCGATTCAAAGAAAGAAGAAGAAATTACACATAGAGACCAGGTAAAAGCTGCTCTAGCTGCCGAAGAAAAAGAATATAAAACACAAGTTACTAAACAAGCTGCTGCTGCTGCGGAAGAAGTAGCGGAAGAGGCTCCGGCTGAAGAGCCTGCTGCGGAAGAAGTAGCGGAAGAGACTCCTGTTGAAGAACCAGTTGCCGAAGAAGTAGCGGAAGAGACTCCTGTTGAAGAACCTGCTGCCAAAGAAGTAGCGGAAGAAGCTCCAACTGAAGCGAAAACATCTACTGATATGAGTGCAAAAGAAGCGGCTGAATATATT
>JAYPYN010000070.1:1209-11754 GCA_038154605.1 Balneolaceae bacterium | reverse complement strand
TAAGGTGGTTTTTACCGCGGTGTTACTAATGCCAAAAGAACTCTGTACGTTTTTTAACGATCCTGTTCGTGTTATTAGAGATATGGTTCCGCCCAAAGGCGCTTGATATTGGGCCGGAGTTATATCATAAAAAAAACCACTCGACTTAAGCACATCAGCATTCATAGCATCTAACATTCCAAATAAATGACTCTGATTGTATACTGTTTGCCCATCAAGTAGAACCTGAAGACCATCGGATGTGCTTCCTCGAATATTAATTCCATCATTTATAGCAGAACTCATAGAAACGGCTGGCAACATTTGTAGGGATCGAATAGCGTTACTTTCTCCGAGTGGGCTAAACGTCCCAATTTTTAAAAGCCCATCTAATATGGTATCGTTTGGTGTGTAAAAATTAATCCCTCTTACTATGATTTCTTTACCGCTGTAAAGCTGGGTTTTTAAACGAATAGGCAACTCTTCCAAATTTGTTACATCATCCATGTTGAAGTATAGATTCTCATTACTGTAGCCTAAACTTGAAACAGACAGAGTAATTTCTTTATAATTAGATGGGATGGTTATATCAAATCGACCATTTACATTGGTTGTAACACCTTTTAAAATGCCTAGTTCTTTCCAGGTGAGGGTTGCGAAAGGGATACGCTCACCTGTATCATCGTCAATCACAAAACCACTTAGGGTATTATGGGGAGTAGGTTTTTTTGATTGTGATTCGAATATAAGCGCTTGGTTACGTTGTTTATCAACTTTTATTTCTAATTGTTGGGTAGATAATGCCGATGAAAAAAAATCGAAAAGAGAGTCTTCATCGGCCATAAAACTAACAGTAATATCGGCGATTAAGGCTTCCCGATACAAAAATCTAAAAGGAGTTTTATCTTCAATGTCGTTAATAACGCTTAAAACAGAAGATTTATAATATGTAAACTCTTGGCTAAAACCATTATTTGCAGCCATACTGAACAAGTAAAAAATAGCCACATTCTTTAGGACTACACGCATATATTATTCCAGTGAAATAAATATGAATTTGTTGTTCGATATTTCCTGAAACGAACCTCCCAATACCAAGCCTAGGTCATCTAAAGTTTCAGAAATTGAATTTAATTGAAGGGTACCATCAATCCCTGCATGATTATTTAGTTGTTCAATATCGATGGAAACATCAAAATGATGGGCTATTTCTTGGATAACTTCATTAGGGGTGTTGTTGTTAAATACGATAGTATTAGAAATCCAATCCTTAAATTCATCTGCTCGTACTTCTGTAAGTAGGTCTATTTTTCCATGTTGAATTTCAGAAGATTGCCCAGGTGATAAAATTATGTGTTCTCCATTTAGCATAGAACTAAATGAAATACTTCCTTCTTCTAGATATACAGCAGTTTTTTCTCCCCACGTACTAAGGTTGAACTTTGTTCCTAAAACGGTAACAGTTCCCTCAGTTCCAGATACTGAAAATGGGTTATTTGGATCGGTGACAACACTAAAAAAAGCCTCGCCATCTAAGCGATACTTTCGATCGTCAGTTTTTTCATTGGTTCGATATAACTCAGAATGAGGTCTTAGTGTAACTAAGGAACCATCATCCAAGGTCACTACTTGTATTTCTGTAGTAGATGATGCGACTAATGTTAAATGTGGTTTAGAATCAAGCCAATAAAATCCGATGAAGGCTGCAATTAATAGTACTGCTGCAGAAGCCCATGCATAGGTAGTTGATTTAGAAAATAATTGTAGTATTGGTCGCTCAGTTGTTTTGGTTGTTCTAGTTTCGATATGATCCCATATCAAATCCCTATCTATATTGGAATAGGTAATGGCAGACATTTCATTTTCTTTATACACCATAAGTTGGTTGATTAAAGAATCGTTAATTTCTTCAAACGAAGAACCCGATTCTAGTGCTAGACCCATGGTTTGGGCAAGGATTAGATCGGGATCGTTAGTAGGAAGTTTATTTTCTGTAGCCATTACACTAAAAGAATGGCAGATAAGCTAGTTACCTGCCAATTAATTATATTTTTGATTAACCCTTACCGTTTCCTTTGCGGCCGTTTTTTTGTTCCCCATTCCCAAGTGAAAATCGTATTACCTGTGGGAATTTATTAAACCTCATTAGGGCTGTTCCATCTTCACTCAAATCTATAGTACCTTCGATAATTTTTTCATCTACCTCGCCACCAATATTTTTGCTCATATTTATGCTATAAGTTAATGTGCCTGTAACAGCGTTTTCAATAGAGCCATAAGCTTTTACTGTATCTTTATTAATGGTTACATTTTCGAAAGTGATATTAATATCGTAGGTGCGACTTGCTTCCACAGAATCACGAGTAGTTCCCTGGGCCGAGCCATTACCTATATGTGTACCATCTAAAGACAAAATAGAACTTGTTGCATGTATTCCAGATAAATCAAAATTATTGGACTTAGAGAAATTACTACTTCTGTAAGGCCCATTATGAGAACCAATTTTAGTTCCTACATAAGAAATAGCCTCGATTGAATCTTTATTTTGTTTAGGGAATTCAATAAAAGATCCATCTAAATCAGTAAAAATAATCGCTTGATTAACTTCTGTTGATTTACTGAATTTCTCCTTTTCTATGGATCTTGAATAGTTTAGATTATGTGTTCCTGTTTCCGGATCATAAGAATAGGAGAAGTTTTTTTCACGACCTCTTCCATCGTTATTTTTTTGATCGGGGGTAATTTTAGATTTTTTGTCTCCATAAGAAATTCCATCTTTGCTAACATTTGAGAACGCATCATAAAGGCTACTTATCATACCTGATTCATCATCAGCTACGGAAGTAGTAACAATATGCGCGGCTAAATCAACATCTTCATTTGAAATAGATTCCACGTCATTGTTCACTGATGAACAAGCTCCAAATATCAATAATGGAAGGATTAGTATGGGGGTTTTTTTTAGTAGGTTATTTTTTTTCATTTGAGTGACCTCTTTTGTTAAAGGTAGTTTATTGTTTCACCTTTAATACACCTAAGATAAAATAAACCCCCAAAGGTGAAATATTTTTTTTTTAATTCTTCAGATTGGTTAAAAAATAATCTATATAAATAATTGATATTAAATGCATTCATAAACGCATTATTTTTCCAATGAACAGTGGAAGGTAGATAAAAAAATGAAATATTTGTCCATTATCTAAATGCAGTTAACTTATTTCGTAAATCTTTCAGTGCTAAACCCATATGATTTTCAACTGTTTTTGTTGATACTGCCAATACCTCTGCGGCATCTTTATATGTGAACCCTTGAATAAAGCACAGCCTAAAAACGGATTGTCTTTTATCAGGCATCGACTGGATGGCGGTTTCGATCGCCTCTGCTAACTCGCGATTTTCTAGATTTGAATCAGCTGAGTGAGAACTATATGTTGTAGAAGTATCCTTATGATCATCAAATTTAGAATGATCTCTGATCAGATTAAGCATGCGTGTATACGCTATTCTAAATAGATAGGCTCGGAGTGATTTATGAGGATCAATTTCATTTCTTTTTTCCCATATCAGTATAAAAGCCTGTTGAACCAAATCTTCTGCCTGTTGCGCAGACATTCCTTTTTTTAATAAGAAATGGTATAAAAAAGTATGATGCGATTCGAAGAATTGTTTGAATGCATCATGATCACCAGACTTGATTCGAGCTAAGAGCTCTGCATTCTCTGTGGATGCATCGCCCCTAAGAGCCAATAAAATGAGAAGGTAGAATACAAGGAGGTTCATACACTAATATATATCAAATCTAGAAATTAGGGATAGTTTTCTTTCTAGAAAGTGTGGTGAATATCGGAAATGATTTTTTGATATTGAACATCACATTTGGCAAAAAAATAGCTCCTATAAAAAAGAAGCTATTTAAAATTAATGAATCTATTTTTTATTCTTTTCTATTTCTAAACCTTTTAAAGAAAGACCTTCCATTACCGTATCGTAATTTGAGATGTCTTTAGGTAAAATAATGTCGTTTTCTTCTCTTGCTAGGCCTTTAAGCTTGCCAAGATATTTTTCGCCCAATCTAAGTCGCATAGCTTCTACACCCATAGGTTGGGATAATGCATCCGCAACTTTTTCGATAGAAACAGCGGTTGCCTCTGCTAGAGCTTCAATTTCTTTGGCTAAACCTTCCGCTTCATTTATTCTACTTTGCATTTCAGCTTCAGAAATGTTGATGATTTCGGCTCTAATACCTTCCGCATCGTTTACCTTAGATTCTTTTATACCTTCTGATTTTGCAATCACAGCTCTACGATCGCGCTCTGCCGTCATCTGGCGTTCCATCGCATTCTGAACGGTTCTTGGAGGAATAATATTTTTGATTTCGTAACGATGTACTTTTATCCCCCAAGGTAATTCCATTTCAGCAAGTACCTTAACTACCTCCTTACTCATAAAAGAGCGTTCTTCGAAAGTTTCATCTAGATCCATAAGTCCAATTACCGAGCGTGTAGTTGTTTGGGCTAATTGTATTGCTGCAAATCTATAATCTGTAATCCCATAACTGGCGTTTACGGGATCAGTTACACTAAGGTAAATTACGCCATCAACTTCTACTTTTACATTATCCTTAGTAAAACATTCTTGGGGTTCTACTTCTATTGTTTCTTCCCTTAAGTCTTGTTTGTCTAGAAAAGGAACTAGAGCATGAAAGCCTGGGCCTAAAGTTTTTTTATAATTACCAAGTCGTTCTACAATATAGGCAAATTGGTTTGGTACCAAGCGAAATGATCGTATTATCATAAAAAACAGGTATACAAAAAACGCCATTACAAGCCCAAAACTTACCGTATCAATAATTTCTAAAAAACTCATTTTAGTTACCTCCTTTACTTTTTGTATGATCACTGACTTTACTAACACCTTCGAAGAAAGTTTTTAAATTAGCTGTTTCCGTAGGAAGTACCGAAACATTTGAATGTTGTATTATTTTCCCGAATTCGTCGATATATTGTTCAACAAGCTTAGTTTTTACGGCTAATTCTCCTCCAGGGCGCTGCATGGCTTCTGCAATTCTACTTATGCCAAATGCAGTTGCATTAGCTACGAGCTCAATTTCTTTAGCTTTTCCAATGGATTCATTGATTCGTTTTTGGCGGTTTGCCTCAGAAACTAATACTTGGCTACTTTGTTTACCTTCCGATTCGTTAATGCGAGCCTGTCGGTACCCTTCTGAGTGAGTTATTTCGGCGCGCTTTTCACGTTCTGCTTCCATCTGTTTCTCCATAGTATCTACGATTAAATTAGATGGTCGGATATTTTTAATCTCATATCTTAGCACTTTAATACCCCATGGCTCAGCGGCTTTATCGATTTCACGAACGATATTTTCATTCATTTTTTCGCGCTCGCTAAAGGTATCGTCTAAGGTTATTTTACCCACCTCAGATCGCATAGTTGTTTGTGCAAGGTTTATTGAAGCGGCTTGATAATTAGATATTCCATAACTCGCTTTGTATGCATCCATAACTTTAATGTAAACGAGTCCGTCAACGGCTACCTCTATATTATCTTTGGTGATACAAGTTTGACTAGGTACGTCAAGTACTTGTTCACGCATCTCTCTGTGGTATGCAGGTTTATCCACAAAAGGAATTAGAAAGTGGAATCCAGGGGAAAGGTTTTTTTTAAATTTTCCCAATCGTTCCTGTATAACTTGCTCTCTAAATTCCACAATGATGAAGAGTTTTGTTAAAATAAAATAGGCTGCCAAAATGGTTATTAACAAATAAGTCCAAAACATATTATCTCCCGGTTTTATTCTTTAAGTTTATTTTGCACGGTTGACGTGGATTGTACAAGATCTATGGGTTCCACAATCCATGTTGTGTTTTCCCGATACTTTATGCGAACTTGTGATCCAGCTGGGATATCTCCATCAACAGTTCTAGCTTGCCAAGAAATGCCCTGATATCGAATCCTGCCCTCATTATTTTTGTTGTTGATATCTTCAACTACATCTACAATTTGATCCATGGCCTCATAATCTTCATCTGCCACTTTAAAGGTGGATTCACCTCCAAAGTATTTTTTGATGAATGGTAAAGCCCCAACCGTCAGAACCATTGACGTAAGAAACCATGCTAAAGTTGCAGTGGTAGGATCAGAAAGTAACCCCAAAAAACGAAGTAACCCAACTAAGATCCCACTCAGCCCAAGTACGAGTGCAAATCCACTCGGTAATAAAGATTCAAGTAGCATCAATACAATACCACCAATTAAAAAAATCCAAGTAAGCGTTTCACTATCCATAAGCTTACAAAAGTTTGTTAATGTTAATTTAGTAGATACAAAATGGATAAACAAAAAACCCAAATTATTGGCATTAAATTTGCCAAAATTCAAGTATGAAAAATAAAGAAGAAAATAACAGAGGTATAGGATCACTTGCCCGAACATTG
Source organism: Balneolaceae bacterium (assembly GCA_038154605.1). Lineage (GTDB taxonomy): Bacteria > Bacteroidota > Rhodothermia > Balneolales > Balneolaceae > HXMU1420-13. The sequence continues at coordinate 5,323 of JAYPYN010000070.1, read as the reverse complement.
GGTGATATTTTTGCATTAAGTAAACCGTATCGTACTCGTTTTTACACCGCTACGGTATTGGTACTAATTGCATCGGGTGTGTGGCTATCTGTACCATTAGGATTAAGAGAACTACTAGATGCAGTATTTGAGGAGGGTGATGAATCCCTTTTAAATGTTTTAGCCCTTGGATTATTTTGTTTGTTTATTCTTCAAGCCGCATTCTCATTTTCTGGAAATTATAATTTGGAGTGGGTAGGCGAAAGAGTAATTACTGATCTAAGAAAAAAAGTATATGAACATCTTCATCGTCTTGGATTTCGTTTTTTCGCCGATCGTAGATTAGGGGAAATAACCTCTCGATTAACCAATGATGTTGGCTCAATCCGAACAGCATTAACAGATTCACTTCCACAGCTTTTAACGGTTTCATTTTCATTAATCGGTTCTGTGTCGTTAATGATTGTTCTTAACTGGAGATTGAGTGCGGTTATTTTTCTAACGGTGCCAATTGTTACACTAGCTACAAGATATTTTGGTCAGAAAATCAGAAAACTATCTCGAAATATCCAAGATGAACTTGCAGATTCAACAGCAGTAGCCGAAGATGCGTTGGGTGCCATTCGTTTAGTAAAAGCCTTTGTTCGTGAAGATTTTGAGGTGAGTAGATATTCTAATGCGGTAGAAAAACTATTTACTACAACGCGCCGAAAAGTTGTACTCACCCAATTATTTTGGTCGGGTGTTGGAATTTTATTTTTAAGTACATTAGTAATCATTTTTTGGTACGGTGGAAAAGAAGTGCTTAATGGCAGATTAACAGCAGGTGATTTAGTGGCATTTATTATCTATGCGTTAAATATTTCAAGGTCAATTAGCCAAACTTCAAGATTATATACAGCAGTAAATACAGCAGCTGGTGCCTCAGAACGGATATTCGAATTGTTGGAAGAGATTCCTGAAATAAAAGATGCAGATACTGCGATCCATTTAGATTCAATGGAAGGAAGTATTGTCATTCAAAATCTAACTTTTGCTTACGACGATGAGCGGATAATTTTGAATAAGCTAGATATTGAAGTAGAGGCAGGGCAAACCATTGCTCTAGTTGGACCAAGCGGCGCTGGTAAAACAACTTTATTAAATCTTATTCCAAGATTTTATGATCCAAAAAAAGGCGCAATTTATGTTGATGGTCTGGATATCCGAAATATTCAATCTAAATCATTAAGAAAACATATTTCTATAGTACCACAAGAGGTTCACTTATTTGGAACCTCCATCAGAGAAAATATCAGATATGGAAAACTCGATGCATCTGATAATGAAATTATTGAAGCTGCAAAAGCTGCTAATGCTCATGATTTTATCATGGACATCCCCGAGGCATACCATGCTATGATTGGGGAAAAGGGAGTGAAACTTAGCGGTGGTCAACGACAAAGATTAGCAATCGCAAGAGCGATTCTAAAAAACCCAGAAATTTTACTATTAGATGAAGCAACATCATCGTTAGACTCAGAATCTGAAGCTCAAGTACAAGAAGCTCTATATAGGTTAATGAAAGGAAGAACCACCTTTGTTATCGCTCATCGGCTTTCTACGGTACAACATGCCGATAGAATTCTTGTATTAGATAAGGGAAAAATTGTAGAGGATGGAACCCATCAAGAGTTAATTGCTAAAGATGGACTCTATACTCACCTATATGATTTACAATTTAGAGATGTGAATACAATCTAATACAAATACATTTATCGTTTTAGTTTCATATAACGTTTGAAAAACAGAAATGTAACAACTAAATTGAGCGCTTATATAAATAGATATATAAATATGATTTACTTTAATTCTCACTAGCACACTAAAATGATAAAATCACTAACTAAATTCTGTATTCTACTCTTTCTTATTGTAAGTATGTTTATTGAAAAAAGCCATGCCCAAAACCCTCTTATAAATGCATCCATTGAACAAAAAGTCGATAGTCTCTTGGACTTGATGACTCTAGACGAAAAGATTGGACAGCTTAATCAACATAATGGAAGTTGGGATTTAACAGGCCCTATTCCAGAAGACAATGACTATATCGCACAACGCGCTGAATTACTAAAAAATGGTGGAGTTGGATCTCTTCTAAATGTTGCAGGTGCTAAAGCTACTTACGAAGCACAAAAATTAGTTGTCGAAAATAGCCGACTTGGTATTCCATTACTTTTTGGATTAGATGTAATTCATGGCTATAAAACAATATTTCCGATTCCTCTAGCTGAATCGAATAGTTGGGATTTAGAAATTATAGAAAAAGCAACAAGAGTTGCAGCCATCGAAGCCTCCGCTGCTGGTATAAATTGGACGTTTGGCCCAATGGTTGATGTTGGTCGAGATCCTAGATGGGGGAGAATAATGGAAGGTGCAGGAGAAGATCCATATTTAGTTTCACAGATATCGCTAGCAAGAATGCGAGGATTCCAAACCGATAATTTGGAATCAAATACTTCGATCATGGCAACGGCAAAACATTTAGCTGGTTATGCTTTTTCAGAATCAGGAAGAGATTACAATACGGTTGATTTTAGTAGAAATACCCTCCTTAACATAGTGTTACCTCCATTTGAAGCATTAACAAAAGCTGGGGTAGGTACCGTTATGAATTCATTCAACGATTTAAATGGTATTCCTGCAAATGGTGATCATTACCTTCAAAGAACTATTTTAAAAGAATTATGGGATTTTGAAGGATTCATAATATCCGATTGGGGATCAATCCGCCAGATGATTAATCATGGATATTCTAAAGATCTTAAGCAAGCTGCTTACCATTCCATTACTAGTGGTAATGATATGGATATGGAATCAGAAGCATATCAAAGGCATTTAAAAGAACTGATTGAAGAAGGAGAAGTAAGTATTGATATCGTTGATGAAGCTGTTCGTAGAATTCTAAGAATGAAATTTCATTTAGGATTATTCGAAGATCCATACCGTTATTCAGATATGGAACGAGAGTCTACCGCTATGTATACCGATGAGCATTTGGCTATTGCACGTGATGTTGCAAAACGCTCTATTGTATTGATGCAAAACGAAAAAAACATTCTTCCTTTATCAAAAAATACAGGAAAAATTGCAGTTATTGGACATTTAGCTGCCGATAAAGATACTCCAATTGGTAACTGGAGAGCAAGAGCCGATTGGGACTCAGCAGTTTCATTATTAGAAGGAATTAAAAATGCAGTTGGATCAGATGTGGAAGTTACTTACAGTGAGGGGTACACCATGTCTGCGGATAATGGAAATTTTGCTGCAGGTTTAATATATCCTGAGGATGACGGTGCTGGATTCGAAAGCGCCATTGAAAATGCTAAAAATGCCGATTTAGTAATTATGGCTGTTGGTGAGAAAGCATTGCAATCTGGCGAAGGGAGAAGCTTGAGTAGCCCGAAATTAATAGGCAGGCAATTAGAGTTATTTTTAAAGCTTAAAGAGGTGAATGATAATATTGTGGTAGTACTAATGGCAGGTCGCCCCATTATTGAACCAGCACTTTATGAAAATGCTCATACTTTATTAAATACGGGTCATTTAGGATCGGAAGCGGGAAATGCTATTGCTGACGTTCTGTTTGGGGATTACAATCCCGGTGGCAAATTAACCATGACTATACCTAGAGCAATAGGTCAAATACCTATCTATTATAACTTCAGAAACCCAGGTAGACCTGCACCTGGACCAGGAGATGCTGGGTCGGTATTTTGGAGTCATTTCAATGATATAGATAACAGCCCTCAATATGTTTTTGGGCATGGATTGAGCTACTCTAGTTTTGAATATTCAAACTTCGAAGTAAGTGCTTCATCAATGAATATTAAAGAAACAGTAACCGTTTCTGTTGATGTAACCAATACTAGTGATGTTGCAGGTGAGGAAGTGGTTCAATTTTATATCAGAGATCATTATGCAAGTGCGATGCGACCAATGAAAGAATTAAAAGGCTTCGAAAAAGTTATGATCGCTGCAGGTGAAACAAAAACCATAACGTTCGAAGTATCTAGCGAAACCTTAGCATTCTATGGCTCTGATGAAGTTTTTAAAGCTGAGCCAGGAATGTTCGATTTTATGATTGGTGCCAATT
>JAYPYN010000070.1:0-1199 GCA_038154605.1 Balneolaceae bacterium | reverse complement strand
TTCGAGAGACGTGGAAGTCCAAGAATTTGAACTAACCAAATAAAGTAATTGGTGGAGGAGATGTTACCAAGGTAAATTACCTAGATCAACATTTCCTCCAGTTATTACTATTCCCACCTTCTTATTTATAATATCAATTTTTTCTTCCAAGATGGCGGCTAAAGGAACCGCACATGAGGGTTCGATAATGATTTTCATTCGTTCCCAGATCAATCGCATTGCTTTAATGATGGAATCTTCGCTCACGGTAACAATATTATCTACATGGTGTTGAATTATTTGGAAGGTTAGTGCTCCTAATGAAGTTCGGAGTCCATCTGCGATGGTTGCTGTACTTAGTACGGGTTGGATGGTTCCTGCGTTAAACGATCGGTAAGCATCATCGGCAATTTCAGGTTCAGTACCAATTACTTTTACTCGGGGATGCATTGCCTTTGCTGCTATAGCACACCCACTTAACAAACCACCACCACCAACAGGAGTTAACAAAAAATCCAAATCAGGATGGTCGTTGAGAAATTCTAGTGCACATGTTCCCTGACCAGCAATTACACGTGTATCATTGTAAGGGTGTACAAAAGTAGCACCTGTTTTATCAACCACTTCTTGCAGTGTAGATTCTCTGGCTTCTAACGTAGGTTTGCAAAATGTAATTTCAGCTCCATAATGGTACACTGCTTCGATCTTAACTTTTGGCGAATTTTCGGGCATTACGATGAATGCTTTTATGCCTCTGAGTTTTGCGGATAATGCAATAGCTTGAGCATGATTGCCAGAGGAATGGGTAGCTACACCACGCTGGGCATCTTCCTCCGAAAGCGACATAACTGCATGGCAGCCACCTCTAAATTTAAAAGCACCCACTTTTTGGAAATTTTCGCATTTAAAAAATAATTGAGCTTGTGTGCGATCATTCACTTGTTGGGATGTTAATACAGGCGTTCTTGAAGCAAAAGGTTTGATAACCTTATACGCTTTTAGGATATCAGGGTATGTGGGAGGGAACTGAGTATTGTTCATCAGTAATAAATAAATGTATAATGAAAAAGACCATTAATGAATTGGTTTCCCTAATCTAATGATAAAATGAGCCTATTTTTTATAAATAATTTTTTGGATGCAGCGATAAAAAAAATCATTTTCTAAAAGGGAGTGTCAAAAGGGAGTGTCAAAAGGGAGTGTCAAAAGGGAGTGTCAAA
>JAYPYN010000069.1:1380-11797 GCA_038154605.1 Balneolaceae bacterium | reverse complement strand
TCATTCCTCTGATTCATATCGTGTAATAAAGTCCCAAGTATCATCTAATTTAAGCGCATGCCTAATCTGTTACGGAGCTGAGCTTCGTAACTAGGTTAATACTCGAAACCTTTTTTTGAGGCTCTTGCATTTCCCAGACAAGAACAGCGCAAAAATTTGTATGTACCTCATATCCTAGCATTCCTTAAAGTCGATAATCACCCTTTCAAAGGCAACTAACTTCTTGATCTTATCTAGTAGGAATAAATGATCAAAAATTTATATATCAAAATAAACTATCAGCCAGAAAAGATGGTAAGTGCCGTTTGTTTGTCTTTGTTTAATTGTGCTTTTAAGTCTTCCAATCCTTCAAATTTTTGCTCATCTCTAATTCGATCAAAAAAACGAATTTGAACTGTTTTTCCATAAATCATTTGGTTGAAATCGAAAATATGTACTTCCAAAGATTTTTTTTGGCCATTAAAAGTGGGACGAATACCAATGTTCATCATTCCGTTATACCATGTATTATCTACTCTCACTTTCACGGCATAAATGCCATTTTTTGGAATTGCTTTATCAGGATGTTCGGGCTGTAGATTAGCAGTTGGAAAACCAATGGTTCGTCCGCGTTCATCGCCATGTATAACAAGAGCGTTTAAAAGGTATGGTCGACCAAGTAATTCTGAAGCTCGATTCATATCTCCATGTTCTTGTATCTCATTTCTTATAACCGTACTGCTTATTGTAGTTGTACCCATTTCTCTTTTTGATACTACAGAGACATCAAAGGATAATTTAGATGCTAGTGAATATAATGTTTCAATGGTTCCAGAGCGGTTTTTGCCAAAATGATGATCGTAGCCAATTACAAATTCACTAATCCCAATTTTATCATAGATCACTTCTTTAACAAACTGCTCGCTACTAAATAAAGAAAAATCTCTAGTAAATGGAATTACAACGAGTTCATCTACCCCCATAGTTTCTAGAACTTCCGCTCTTTCTTTTAGCGTGGTTAGTAATTGTATACCTTGTGATTTTGAATGAATAATACTTCTAGGATGTGGATCGAAGGTTATAACAACACTTCGGGCATTTTTTGATGATGCTTGGCGTACAAGCTTTTCCATCAAAGCGCGATGTCCTTCATGTACTCCATCAAAGGTACCAACAGTAACAACAGAATTTGGTTGTTTTTTAACGTTTGATAAAGAGGTAATTTTAGCCATTTGTTCTCAGAATCTCATGATATTGGAGAGGTGTAAGAGCATTGCTATTAAAAAATTTACCGATATGGGTTCGTTCCAAAGCACTTAAATAACCTAATGACTGCAACGCTATTCCAAGATCGTTTGCAATAGAACGAATGTATGTGCCTTTGCTACAGGTAATCTCAATGTTTAATTTTGGAGCTTCAAAGCTAATTATCCGGCAGGAATATATAGTAATGGGGCGAGGTTCTAGTTTTATTTCTTTTCCTCTTCTAGCAAGTTCATACAGTTTTTTACCCTCTCTTTTTAATGCAGAATACATGGGAGGAACCTGCATAATTTCACCCGAAAATTGATCCTCTAATATTTGCTGAATGCGATCTAGTGTAATATGATGAAAGGGAGCTTCCTCTTCTACCTTCGATTCGGCATCAAAACTAGCGGTTCTACCACCAAAAGTGATTTCAGCAATATAAGTTTTTTCTTGCCCTTGTATTTGATCTATGGTTTTAGTGGCTTTACCAGTGCATAAAATTAATAGTCCTGTTGCCATGGGATCTAAAGTACCAGCATGGCCTACTTTTTTACATTTAACTCTACCACGAAGATATTTAACTGCGTCAAAGCTTGTCCATTGTTGGGGTTTATTTACCAGTAAAATAGCCCCCATTTGAAAATCAAAATCTGGACTCGGTGGGTTAAGGGCACCAAAGATAGGGAGGCTAGCCAATTCTGGAGCTTTGGCCATTATTCCTCTTTATCGATGGGGGCTTTGGGTTGTTCATCTACTTTCTTGAACAACCCTTCCATTTTATTTACATAATCGGAAGTGTCATCGGCATAGAAATGAAGTTCTGGTATTTTTCGAACTTGATTACGAATTCGGCTTGCCAGTTTATGTCGGATTTGCGGTACTTTTTCATCAATATATTCGAAGACAACATCATTGTTTCGACCGGGTGAAAAAACGCTTAGATACACTTTTGCAATGCCTAAATCGGGCGTTACTCGAACTTGTGTAACAGTTACAAAAGTACCCTCTGGCTGGAAATCTCGTTGTATGATTTCACCTAAATCACGTTTAAGTAGTTCACCGAGTTTTTCTACTCTAAAGCCCATAGTGGGTTTCTAAATTAGTTAATGTCTTCTAGTGTACGCTTCTCTTCCGTAATTTTATAGCTTTCGAAAGCGTCTCCAATCTTTAGGTCATTATATCCTTGAATACTAATTCCACACTCATAGCCTGATGCTACCTCTTTCACATCATCCTTAAATCGCTTTAATGCACCAATTGCACCATCATAGATTACAACTCCTTCTCTAATTATTCGAATCGGATTGTTTCTATCAATTTTACCTTCGGTTACATAACAGCCTGCGATAGTGCCTACTTTTGATACTTTGAAAATCTCCCGCACCTCAACAATTCCCAGCATCTGCTCTTTTAGTTCAGGACTTAATAATCCTTCTAGAGCATCTCTTACTTCATCAATGGCATCATAGATTACAGAGAATAGTCGTATATCAATTTCTTCTGTTTCTGCCAGTTTACGAGCCTGTGCTGTGGGTCGAACTTGGAAACCGATAATAATTGCATCCGATGCAGAAGCAAGTAATACATCCGATTCAGATATTGCTCCAGCACCAGTATGAATGATGTTAACAGCAACTTCGTCGGTACTAATTTTTTGTAGTGATCCAGAAAGTGCTTCTATAGAACCGTCAACATCTGCTTTTATGATGATATTCAATTCAGAAACTTCACCTAGTGCGAGTCGTCTTGAAAGATCATCGAGCGTCATATGTTTGGTTTTTCTAAGAGCCTGTTCACGTCTAATTTGTTGACGTTGATTTGCCACTTCTTTTGCCGTTTTCTCGTCTGCAGCAACAACAATTTTGTCGCCAGCTTGTGGCATATCATCGAAACCTGTCAACTGTAGTGGTGTTGCAGGTCCTGCTAATTTAATTCGTTTACCTCTGGAATTTTCCATAGCTCTTACTCTACCAAAACATGGCCCCGCTACAAAAGGATCTCCTACATTCATGGTACCGTTTTGTACCAGTATATTGGCCACAATCCCTTTTCCTTTATCTAGGCGTGCTTCTAGAACAACACCATCCGCTCTGCGGTCAGGATTGGCTTTTAACTCCAGTAATTCTGCCTCTATCAATACTTTTTCTAATAAATCATCGATGCCAAGCCCCGTTTTAGCCGACACTAAAGCATATTGTACTGTTCCACCCCAATCTTCTACTAAAACATCATAATCGGTTAATTGTTGTTTTATTTTATCTGGGCTAGCTCCGTCTTTATCCATTTTGTTGATGGCAACTACCATAGGAACGCCTGCGGCTTTGGCATGATTAATTGCCTCTATGGTTTGAGGCATCACAGAATCATCTGCAGCAACTACAAGAATTACAATATCTGTGGCTTGAGCACCACGAGAACGCATTGCTGTAAATGCTTCGTGGCCAGGAGTATCAAGGAAGGTGATTTTTTTATCATCATGTATAACTTCATATGCACCTACGTGTTGAGTGATTCCACCGGCCTCACCTTCTGCAACACGTGCTTCACGAATATAATCGAGGAGAGATGTTTTTCCATGATCTACGTGTCCCATCACTGTAATGATGGGAGCCCGAGGTTTCAAGTCTTCTTCTTTATCCTCTTCTTCCTCTAACTCTACTACTATTTCTTCAGCATCTATAAACTTAACTTCTTTGTCAAATTCGCCAGCTATCAATTCGATAGTACCAGCATCTAATCGTTGGTTGATTGTAATCATTAATCCTATGCTCATGCATGCACTAATAATATCATTAACACCAACGCCTAAGTCTTCTGCTAAATCGTTAGCAGTTATAAACTCAGTTACTTCAATTATTTCATTATTAAGATCTTGAAGCTCCTGCTGTTGCATTAATTCTTCTTCTCTTTCTTCTTTACGTTGGCGTCTTCGTTTGCCACGTTTACTACCTACCGTGGAGTTACCCTGCATTTTTTTCAGGGTTTCGCGCATCATTTTATCTACATCAATTTTGTCAACTTCAGCTTTTTCTTGTTTTGGCTTCTGTTTCTTATTGTTGGTTTTCTTTTTTGAACTTGATGTATTTTGATCCTTCTTTTGATCTGCGTTAACAGGTTGTTTTTTATTTTCGCGCTGTGCTTTTAACTCTGTTTCGGTTGGTCGATCTTTTCTTCTCTTACGTTTTTTACGAACCTTAGAATCTGAGGTTAAGTCGTTCGTAAATGCGGTTTTACCAAGTACTTTTGTACCTTTTAATTTATCAGCTCTCCCTCTAATTATGGGTTGTCCTGGTTTTCTTACAGGTTGTGCTTCGTCTTCATCTTCAGTAGCATCGGGTGCGGTGTGCGATTCATCAACAGTCTGTTGCTCTTCTTCTATAACTTCGTCATCTATTGATTTCTGCTCTTCATCTTTTTCTTCTGATGGAACAGCTTCTTCACTAATCAAATCTGAGGAAGATTGATCTTGAGTTTCTTCTTCAACCTCATCATCAATAACGTCGATAATTTCTGGTTCAGATTCAATTACTGGCTCATTTATAGGCTCGATATCTGGCTCAGTATTTGATTCAGAACTAACCTCAGGCTCAATTTCAGTTTCAAGCTCTACTTCAGGCTCTAAAGTAGCTTCAGGCTCGGTCTCAGGTTCACTTTCTAGTTCAGAAATAGGTTCAAGCCCCCCAAATAAATTTTCCTCCTCCGAAACAGGATCAATCGGCGCTAATTCGTCAAGAGGTTCAAGCATATTATCGAGCGTAACACTTTCGTTTCGCTGATTTAACATATGGCTACGGCGACTATCGTATTCTTCTCTAGAACGTTCATGTTCTAAACTACGAGCTTTATCCTCCCCATAAACATTATCCAAAACTTCGTACATCTCTGGTGTAATTTTGAAGTTTGGTCTATTGGCTGCGGTCATTCCGTTATCAGCGAGTGTATCCACAATAGATTGGGTAGATACATTAAACTCTGATGCTACTTTGAATAACGGTTTTGGTCTGTTTATGGGCATATCTGGTTTTTAATCAGGTGTAAACTAAATAAATTTATTCTAATGTGTAATTACTAATCATCAAATTCATAAGAAATTACTTCAATAATTTTTGCAGCTTGTTCTTCTGCAATCTCACCATTGGTTCTTCTTACAATTTCTTCTTTATCAAGATCTAGTACTGAGCGAGCGGTATCGCATCCAATATCGTGTAGCATATTGATTATCTCTACACCAAAATCTTCTTCAAATTCATTGATATCAATATCATCTTCTTCTTCTACCTCACGATAAACATCTATTTCACACTCTGTGAGTTTTGAAGCAAGGCGGATATTGACTCCTCCTTTACCTATGGCTTTAGACACTTCATCAGCTGGAACCAACACATTTGCTTTGGCATCATCTTCGCTGAGTTCAACTTTAATAACTTCTGCGGGTTGTAAAGCTCTTTTTATGAATTCAACTTTATCTTTAGTGTAATTGATAACATCAATATTTTCGTTTTGAAGTTCTCGAACTATTGCGTGTATTCTAATCCCTTTCATACCCACACAAGCCCCAACTGGGTCTACGCGTTCGTCATGGGATAGAACTGCTACTTTAGATCGATCTCCTGGAGCACGAGTTATTTTAATTAGTTCGATGATGCCATCAAAAACTTCTGGAATTTCATTTTCGAATAACCGCTCTAAAAACAAGTCGGATGTTCTAGAAATAATTACTGTTGGGTTACCATTTCGCATATGTACACCAATAACAACTGCTCGAATGGTATCTCCTTTTCGATAGCGATCTTTGTAAATCTGTTCGTTTTTTGGAAGTAATAATTCTACCCCATTATGATTTACAAGAATATCTTTGTTGTGGCGCACCTGATAAACATCACCTAAAATAATTTCACCAACGCGGTCGGTGTAATCTTCGTAAATGTTGTCCTTTTCAATTTCACGAATTCGTTGTGCAAGCTGTTGACGAGCCATCATTACTGCGCGACGTCCAAAATCAAAAATTTGCACATCTTGTGCCAACTCGTCGTAAAGCTCAATATCGGGATCGATTTTTTGAGCATCCTCTAAACTTATTTCTGCAACTGGATCAGAGAGTTCATCGGCTGGTACCACCTCTTGAACATGAAGAATCTGAATTTCCCCTCTATCTGCATTTAATATAACTTCAAATGAATCGTCCGTTTCATATTTTTTACGAATCATTGTCCGGAAGACGTCTTCCAATATCGAAAGCAATAGATCACGGTCTATTCCTTTGTCTTTTGCAATCTCTGCAAATGATGATATAATTTGTTTTGATAAATCGTTCTGCATGAATGTTAAGTTAGATTTGGGGTACGATTTTAGCCTCCAGCACAGAATCTAGGTGAATAGCGTATTCGGTGCTTTTTTTTCCCTCAGTTTCTATCACGGTTAATTTCTCTGATGTAGCTTGTGATAATGTACCTTTCACTTTTTTTGTTTCACTACCATTTCGGTATCTAATTTTTATCGTTCTACCAAGATTTTTTGGGTATTGTCGGGAATCGGTTAAAGGCCTACTTAAACCAGGAGACGAAACATTAAGTCGATATTTCGATTCAATTAATTCATGTGCCTCAATTACAAATCCTAGCTCACGGCTAATTTCTGCACATTCATCAAGGTTAACACCTCTATCTTCACCATCTAAATACACCCATACTTCGTTACCGGAACCATTTTTAAGTTCTATATCAACCACAAAGAGTCCTCGCTCCTCTGCTAGTGGCATCGCTAGTTCTTTAATTTGATTAGTAATAGTTGATATCATAGACAAAAATCCAAAAACAAAAAAAGTGAGTACCTCACGGCGCTCACCATCCTTATTAATATAGGCTTATTTGGTTTGAATTTCAATGAATTCACTACCTTTTGTTTTATTTCGTATCAGTACTTTTTTAAAAAATTTTTTCATTCCTTTTTTTATATCATTAAGGAGTAAAAATAAATTAAGAACTATGCGATTAACTGTATCAACCATCCTAAATCTATTACTGCTACCAATACTTAGTTGGGCACAAATTCAACCCTCTACTTTAGCGGAATTAGAAACCTCGATCAAAGAAAGAGAACAACATTTCGCCAACTCTATTTTCCACTCCTTTCCAATTAGAAATGTAGGTCCTGTAGTGATGAGTGGTCGTGTAAGTGATATTGCTGTTCATCCGAATAATTCAAAAATATTCTATACCGCTTTTGGTTCTGCTGGCATTTTTAAAACTGTAAATAGTGGAAATACCATGTTTCCGATCTTTGACCATGCCGGCGGAGCTTTAGGTATAGGCGACATCGCAATTTCTACTGCTAATTCAAAAATTCTATGGGCTGGAACAGGTGAAAATAACAGCTCTAGATCAACTTATGCAGGTACTGGTGTATATAAATCAATGGATGGTGGTGAATCGTGGGAATTTTCTGGACTAAGAAACACGCAACATATTGGTAGAATTGTAACTCATCCAAGCGACGAAAACATTGCATGGGTAGCAAGCATGGGTGCACTTTATTCGAAAAATCCAGAACGTGGAGTGTATAAAACAACAGATGGTGGATTATCTTGGAATAAAACTTTATTTATAAATGATTCTACAGGAGTTATTGATCTTCTAGTTCATCCTAATAATCCTGATATTCTCTGGGCAACGGCTTGGGAACGTGATCGCGAAGCTTGGAATTTTAAAGAAGGCGGGAATGGAAGTGGTTTATATACATCTATGGATGGGGGTGAACATTGGACGAAAATTATCAAAGGACTGCCCGAAGGAAGCCATGTTGGAAGAATGGGAATAGATATTTCTCTTTCAGACCCCAATATTTTGTACTTAAGTATTGATAACCAGCAACAAACAAAAATTGAAAAAGAGGTTAATAAGGACGATATAACTCAGAATACGTTTTTAGAAATTTCAGAATCTGATTTTAAAAAACTTGATAGAGAAAAGTTGAATAGCTATCTCAAAACCAATGGATTTCCAAAAGAATATACTGCCGAGAAGGTATTTGAAGATGTAGCATCGGGAATCTACAAACCCATAGCATTAGCCGAATATCTTGGAGACGCCAATTCCGCCCTTTTTGATACCGAGATTGTAGGTGCAGAAGTTTACCGATCTACAGATGCAGGCTTATCATGGAAGAAAATGAACACTTACCCTCTAGATGGCGTGTATTTTACTTATGGCTATTACTTTGGGGAAATACGCGTTGATCCTAACAACTCAGATACTATTTATATTCTGGGAGTTCGTCTTTTAAAATCTACGGATGCGGGTAAAACATGGACTCAAATTGGAACCAACCAAACAGTGCATGCAGATCATCAAGCCCTTTGGATTGATCCAAACGATTCGGAACATCTTCTTCTTGGAAATGATGGTGGTTTGTATGAAAGCCATGATGGAGGAGATAATTTCATTCATCATAATACCGCTGCAGTTGGGCAATTTTACACCGTAAATGTGGACATGGAAGAGCCTTACAACATCTATGGAGGGTTACAAGATAATGGCACTTTTAAAGGGCCTTCGACTTCAACTGGAAATCGTGAACAGCCATGGACTCGACTTTTTGGTGGTGATGGAATGCATGTAGCGGCAAAACCAGGTAATTCCGACATCGTTTATATCGGATACCAATATGGTAATTATTTTAGAAGCAATTTATCTGAACGAAGCTTCAGCCGAATCTCTCCAAAACATAAAGTTGGTGAACCAAGATATCGCTACAACTGGAATACACCCGTTACCATAAGTCATCATAATCCAAATATCATTTATTTCGGTGCTCAACGCTTAAATAGAAGCATGGATGAGGGGAAAACATGGACTGCGATAAGTCCTGATTTATCAAATAATCTTCCCAATGGTGATGTCCCCTATTCCACAATTACAACCATAGCCGAATCGCCATTAAATTTTAGTATACTATGGATTGGAACCGACGATGGAAACATTCAATTAACCAAAGATGGTGGATCAAGCTGGAAAAAAGTTTCAGATTCGTTACCTGCGGGACGATGGATAAGTGAGGTACATGCCTCCGTTTTCGATGAAGCAACTGCTTATATATCATTGAATGGTTATAGAAAAGATGAATTCAAAACCTATCTTTTTAAGACCACTGATTTTGGCGAAACATGGACATCGTTAAAAGGTAATTTACCAGATGATGTGGCAAATATTATTGTTCAAGATCCGGTTCACCCATCCATATTATATACGGGCTTAGACCATGGTGCATATGTTAGTTTTGATGATGGAAATTATTGGCATTATCTATCCAAAATACCAAATGTTGCCACTTATGATATGGTAGTTCAACCTCGTGATTTAGATTTAGTGATTGCAACGCATGGTCGATCTATTTTCGTTTTGGATATTGAACCACTGCATGAAGTTGCACATCGATTGAATGAACCCCTAACAGCCATTGCACCTAAAAGCATAAATTTTTCATCCCGTTGGGGTAGCTCCAATGCAAAATATCAAGATCCATTCTTGCCAAAAGTTCCCCTTTTATATTATTTGAATACCGACAAGACTTCCCAAGATGTTACCATCGATGTTAAAGATTCAGAAGGAACGTCTATCACCAAAATTAAAACATCAGGTTCTAATGGATTTAATAGCTATAATTGGGATTTAGTAATCAAAAAAACTGACTCGAAACTAGAATTTCTATCCAAAGGAACCTATACATTAACGTTTAAAACTAAAAAAGCATCACATAATGCAACATTCCAAATCAAATAATCTTTTTGCTCTATTCATTCTCTGTTTAGCCCTGACATGTGCCAAATCGGAAACCAAAAATACGGCTTCGTCAAATGGAAGAAGTATTACCATAGAAAGTGAATTATCATTTATTAATAAGGCAGGTGAGAAAATAAAAACGTTAAAAGTAGCTATTGCCGATGAACAAATGGAGCGTAATCAGGGGCTCATGGACGTGCGTACAATGGCTGAAGACGAGGGCATGCTTTTCATCTTTGAAAAAAACCAACCTTTAAGTTTTTGGATGGTAAACACCCCACTTTCGCTTGATATTATTTATGTAAATGCAGATTCCACCATTGTAAGTATATATGCGGATACTACGCCATTTTCCGACAAAACTTTACCATCGAGTGCACCTGCAAAATATGTAGTTGAGACCAATGCTGGGT
>JAYPYN010000069.1:0-1370 GCA_038154605.1 Balneolaceae bacterium | reverse complement strand
ATGCTGGGTACACCTTAGAACATGGAATTACTGAGGGAATGAAAATTAAATTTTAATTAGATATCCACTTCAGCCTCGGAATATTCAACAAGATAATCCATAACTTTAACAACATTCTCTTTAGATCCCATATAGATTGGAGATCGTTGATGTATAGCTTCAGGCTCAATTTCTAGAATACGTTGTTTACCATTGGTAGCCATACCTCCGGCTTGCTACATAATCATACTAAGAGGATTACACTCATACATCAACCTTAATTTTCCATTTGGATATTTTGCACTGTGAGGATAAATGAAGATTCCACCTTTAATTAAGGTTCTATGCACATCTGCAACCATAGACCCAATATAACGGGTTGTGTACGGACGTTTGGTTTCAGGGTCGTATTCTTGACAATATTTTATGTATTTTTTTAATCCATAATCCCAAGTATTATAACTGCCTTCGTTTATACTATAAATGGTGCCAAAGTCTGGGATTTTAATATTACGATCGCAGAGAATGAATTCACCTATACTTGGATCAAGTGTAAATAATGAAACACCTAGTCCGGTAGTGTATGCCAAAATAGTTGAAGAACCATACAAAACGTATCCGGCTGCCACTTGCCTAGTTCCTGGTTGTAATGCATCTTCTTCTTTTATAGTTGGATCGAATCTAGTTTCTCTCATGTAAATCGAGAAAATAGAGCCAACCGATACATTAACATCGATGTTAGAAGAACCGTCCAATGGATCTAAATACACAATGTACTTTCCACCTTTACTATTTAAACGAACAATGCCGTCATTTTCTTCGGAAATTACCATGCAGGTAATTTGAGAGCGTTCTAAAGCCGAAATTAATTGCTCATCAGAAAAAACATCTAGCTTTTTAACCTCTTCTCCGTGTACGTTTTTCGATCCATCCACCCCGAGAATGTTTGTAATACCTGCTTTATTTACTTCTCTAGAAATAATTTTGGCAGCTAAACCTATATCTCGTAAAAGTTGAGATAATTCCCCTGCTGCACCTGGAAATCTATTTTGTGATTGGATAATAAACTCTTCAAGAGTAACCAATCTATCTTCAAAATGTGGTTGCATAAAAATAAGTTTTGGAAGCGCTTTTCTGCAAATATAAGAATGTTTTTTTATTAGAAACTAGAGAGACAGAAATTATTTTTTGTAGACGATTTGGTTAAACAGATGTTTTGCTTTTTCAACCAAATCTTGCTCTGTGGAATTATTTGAAACCACATAATCGACCAGTGAGCGAAGGTGTTCAATATTGGGTTGTTTGCTCACCCTGTCCAAGATTAATTTTTTCTGCACCCGATCCCGTTGTTCTACTCGTTCTATTCTTTGGTCTAGGTGTGCATCTAATAA
>JAYPYN010000068.1:5365-11907 GCA_038154605.1 Balneolaceae bacterium | reverse complement strand
ATCCCTTGTTTCTTCCCAAGATAATCCATTTTCGTAGTTCTGTTTAACAAAATCATACATTGCGGCTGGATACCCATCTGAATGTAGATGCTTTCTAGCTATTTCTGCATTTTGGAATATTTGACTACCGATTTTAGAAGAAGGGTGTACCAGTGCGGCTAAAGAATACATAATCACATAGAATTCAGCTATTTCTTGAGCTTCGTTTCTAGCGGTATTTTGAATCGGAAGTAATGACATTTTGAGTGCAAAATCGGGGCGAGAGGGAGCAAATAATCCAAAAATTTCGGTGGTTAATTGCGCATCAATCATTTCAAAATTGGGATTATATTTAGGGTTACCTGTTTCTGGAGGAACCATCCCTTTTTGCATTAAGTCAAAAGCGGTTTGATTGGATACCCAAAGATAATTTTCTTCTTCTACATGGATGTGCGCTAACCATCCATCCCGGATTTGTTCGCCAGTTAATAGTACCGATTTATGTTCGAACATTAGATGTTGATAGATATATTCAATATCTGTGTCATCATCTGCTCCCCAAATACCCGTGGAATCTTCGAATACAAAATCTATAGTTGGTGAAAGAGAACTGGGAACTCCATCACTCCAAATATTTGGTTGATCTGGACCTCCCCAATCGTTTCGGGTATAAAAATCACCTGTTTTTATATCGCCAATGGAACCTATTTTATCCATTTCGGTTACTAGTCCAGTCCAGTTTGCAATGCATTGGCCTAACCAAAATCCATGTAGTTTATTTTTATACTCTGCTCTTGAAATAATTACTTGCTCATTTGACATGGAATTGGGGGTGCCTTGTTTTTTATCGAAACACTGAATTAAGGTGCCACTAATAATTAATATTAGAACAATACTATTGGTTACTTTTATCATAGTTAAGGGAATTTGGGAGGGAATAAGCATCCAAAACATAGCATAAAAACTAAAATAGGGCGAATGGTAGGTGCATTATCATGTACTTTAAATCATATTCATGTGCAAAAACTAAATCTAGTCTAATACATTGAATTGATATTTTTTAAATCTATTTATATTCAATTTACCTGCTTTTTTATGAATAGAATGGTAGAAGAATAACGAGGCAGATTCTTTAACCGCTTGTTGCAAAATTAAGGTTTTTGCTTTTTTTGCTTGCAAACAATCTGTGTCAACTGCGTTCATTGCATAACGATTAAGATGATGTTCACTTGGTACTAAATCTCCAAGGTAATATCCTATCTCATTATTGGACTGAATTTTTACTATTTGATGTCCTGGTGTGTGGCCACCTGTATGTATCAAGGTAATACCTGGTAAAAGCTCTAAATATGTATCTGATATAAGAACTAATCGTTCTTCTGCATGGAGTTTATAAAGTTCATCCATCTTATATTCTGGATGTGCATTGCTATTTTTTTTGGTAGATGCTTCAATAGCGTAAAGCCACTCTATGTTTTGAACGAAATAATGGGCGTTTGGAAGTGTTGCTTGTGTTTTTGAGTGCGAATCCACATAGGTACAACCAGCTGCATGATCAAAATGGAGATGACTTAGGACTACATGCGTAATGTCATCGGGAGTTAATCCAAAGATGTCTAAATTTGTCTTTAGATTTGATGAGTTTTTGTATGTACTTCCATGATCTAACCCCCATCCTAATCCAGTATCTAACAAAATATTTTGTTTTCCATTACAAATTAAGATAGGATCGATTCCAAGACGTGCAGAGGTTGAGCCCTCATAAGAACTTATTTCTTTAGTTGTAATATTTTTAGCAAGAACTTTATGAAAGATATCATCATTATGAACTTCAAAAATACCTTCACTTAGTTGCTCAATCTCGAATTCACCAAATTTCATACAGATTGAATGGCTTTAAAATATTTGTGGTTGCCTCATCAAATAACTTAACAAAAGTTCAGTATCATTCAAGGCACTTTAATTTTAATTTATGAATAATTTTGATGCTATCATTATCGGCTCTGGTCATAATGGGCTTACAACTGGCTGTTATCTTGCAAAAAATGGATATACTGTGTTAGTGCTCGAACGCCGAGACACAATTGGTGGTGCAGTGTGCACAGAGACCATGTTTACATCGAGCGAGAATCCAAATGGATTCAGGATGGATGTGGGATCTTCTGTTCATGTTATGATTCACCAAACTGGGATAATTGAAGAGCTTGAGCTAGAAAAGTATGGACTGGAGTATATTGACATGGATCCAATCATGTCGTATCCAGTACCTACTGGAAAGGGAGTAATTCATTTCTGGAAAGATTTGGATAGAACCTTAGAATCTATTGCAAAAATTGCCCCATCAGATGTGAAAAATTATAAAAACTTTATCGATTTTTGGGGCAAGATAAATAAAGGAGTTTTAAAAACATTTATGAATGCGCCTACGGGTGGAAGTATCGTTTCAACAATGATGAAGCAGCAAATCAAAGAAGGCTCGATGTTTAAAAAAGGGCAACATATGGATGGTTTGCAAAAGATTTTGTCTAGTTATGGTAAAGTAGTAGACGATGCTTTTGATAGCCCACATATGAAGGCGGCATTGTTATGGTTTGCTGCTCAATCTGGCCCACTTCCAGATCAGTCTGCTACTGGAGATTTTGTTGGATGGCAATCTATGTTGCACGAAAGTGGAGCGAAACATCCCCGTGGAGGCAGTGGAATGCTTACCCAAGCTATGAGAAATTTGATTGAAGCACATGGCGGAACGGTAAAATCAGATTCTCCAGTAACTAAAATATTAATTGAAAATGGGAAAGCCATTGGAGTACAAACCGATTCTGGAGATGAATATAAAGCGCCAATAATTATTTCAAATGCACATGTACAAACTACAATGCTGAAATTAGTTGGGAAAGAGCATCTTGAAGATTCTATGTTGAAGAAAGTAAATAATATAAACGTTGGTAATGGATTTGGAATGGTTATTCGATGCGCTGTTGAAGAACTTCCAGAATATACAGCAGCTCCGAACGATCCAGTTATACATAATGGGATACAATTATTAGCACCATCTGTACAATACATGAACAACGCAATTGGTGATTACATGCAAAAATTACCTCCAAAGAAACCAGCTGTCTTGGCCATGACATTTTCTAAAATTGATCCTGATGTTGCCAAGGATGGGAAACATACTATGTTTGTATGGGCACAATGGCACCCTTATGAACTAGCACATGGGATGAAATGGGATGATATAAGAGAACAAGAGGCACAAAAAATTTATGATGTTGTAGTTGATTATGCTCCAAACATGAAAGACAAATTAATTGATTGGTATATTCAGTCTCCGCTAGACATAGAACGAAAACATGGTTTGCTACGCGGAAACGTTATGCATGTAGAAATGAGTTTCGATCAAATGTTTATGTTTCGTCCTATTCCTGAGATGAGTAATTACGAAACCCCAATAAAAAACTTGTATCTTTCAAGTGCATCTTGTCATCCTGGTGGTGGTGTTTTTGGTGCCGCAGGATACAATGCAGCTCACATAATTCTAAAAAAACACAAAAGAAAATAATTTCTTTGAACTCTAAAATCTATATCCATCAAAAACACCTACTACATAACGTTTTAGAAATAAAACGTAGATTACATGCGGGTGTTAAAATCATGGCTGTAATCAAAGACGATGCTTATGGACATGGCTTCGATTTAGTGGCAAATTCTTTGAATGCTTATGTCGATTGGTTTTGTGTAGCCCGTTTGGAGGAAGGAGTACGTTTACGTAACCTAGGGATTGAGCACCCTATTTTGGTATTGGAAATCCCAACATTAGATACCGCAGCACTTTATCCAAACTTTAATTTAACGGCTACTCTTGCGAGTTTACAAAGTATAGAGTTCCTAGCATCTGGTACCGAATTTCATATAAATATCGATACTGGAATGACAAGGCTTGGAATTTTACCAGAAGAAATTGCAGAATTAAATCACATTTTAAGTTTACGAACGGATATAAAAACAACAGGCATTTACACGCATTTTACGAAATCTGATAATCCAGGAAATTCAGAGGTGCAAGCTCAATGTACTAAGTTTAAAGATATTCGGGCATCTTTCGATTCTTCACTACTAACACATACCGCTAATACAGGAGCTATCTTTCATTATCCAGAGTTAGAGCTTCAGTTTGATGCTGTAAGACCTGGTATTTCTCTATTTGGATATGGTCCTGGGGAAACTTTAATACATGAATTAAAACCAATTATTGAATGGAAAACCAAGTTGGTTCAGGTAAAAAAAATTAAGTCTGGTCAACCCGTATCTTATGGAGGTAGCTGGAAAGCACCTAAAGATGGTTTTATAGGAGTGATTCCAGTAGGGTATAGCTCTGGGATTCCAAGATTACTTAGTAACAAACTTAAGGTGTACCTTGATAATAAAGCATATTCTCAAGTTGGGGCTATTACTATGGACTATTCAATGATTTTTTTGGAAAACAGTATTTATAGTAATGGCGATGATGTTACTTTGACATCATACACTTACCCAAATGTGGCAACTTGGGCTACCATTTCTAAAACAATTATTTATGAACTACTAACGGGGATTAGTACAACTATTCCAAGACAACTCATTAAAAAATAATAGAAGCTAAATTTAAATCTACGATTACTGTGTCTATATAGATACTTTCTGATGGTGGTATAATAACTACTCTTTTACCATTTTCTTTCATTCCTACTACACCCTCAAAAAATCCATCTCCAAATTGGCTAGAAGAAGCCAAATTATTGAGACTGACTGGGGCTGTTGAATTATTTGCATATGAGCTTCTAAATACTTGATTGCTAGCTTTAATTCGGATGGTGTAATAAAGCAGAACTATATCTCTTGGAACAACTGTAATTGATCCACTTCCTTCTTCAAGTTCATAAATTATCAAACCAGTTTCTGTAGTTCTACTTTCAACACCAGTAGTGTCAAAAAGTAATTCTTCAGCAAGTGAATAATCAACCGTATATGGATTGTCTTCTACCTTACAGCCAACAAAAGAGTATATAATTAACAAGGCTGCTGATAAAATTCCGAAAGATTTAAATTGGTGCATAAAATATATAGATATTGATTTTTTCGTTTAACCGTTTTCAACACGATTTATTATTCAGTTTAATAAGTTAAGAGGAAAAGGATTAAAATTCCTTTTTTTCATAGAGCTAAATCATGTTTGTTGTGGAGTATTATTCTTTTTTTAATGCTTTATTTCTTCTTGTATTTGCAAAAGCACTAATCTGAATTGAAATTTCATACAGAATTATTAGCGGTAATGCTATTAAGATCTGGGAAATTGGATCTGGAGGGGTTAACAATGCGGCTAGTATTAACCATCCAATTAATGCATGTCTACGATAAGTACGAAGAAAAAGAGGGGTGATAATCCCAATTTTTGATAATGCATAGCTAATTACAGGTATTTGAAATACGATGCCACAAGAGATAACCCAAGTTGCTAACGAACTAAAATATGCATTTATATCAAAATCGTTTCTGACCAAACCAGATTCGGAGATACTAAAGGAAGCAAAAAATTGCAACGCAAATGGAACTAGTATCAAATATCCAAAAGCAACTCCTACCATAAAACAAAATGTTATAAGAAAAGCACTAGTGATAGTTTTCCATTTTTGTTTTTTTTCGAGTGCGGGTTCTATAAACGACCAAATTTGATAAATAAATATTGGTGATCCAATTATGAAGCCAGCTACAAAGATCATCCCCCAGTACGTAAAAAATTGCCCTGGAAGTTTCCGGCTTTGAAGCATTAAATCTATTGCATCAACTCGGATAATATCATACATGAAAAAATCAGCCTTTGTTGGACCTAATAAAATAACATCTATTATAAAATCACTGAAAATGGCTGCAATAATTACTCCAAGAAGAATTCCACCTATCCCTTTAATTAAACGCCATCGCAATTCTTCTAAATGTTCCAGAAACGACATATGATCTGTTCGATCTGGAGCGGGCATTGCTTTTGGTGGGGTTTCCCCCATCACTTCCCGAGTTTGTTTCTTCGACATGTTACGCGTTCACGAAATCATAAAGAGGAAAACGCTCACATAATGCTTTAACCTCATTCGATACCATACGATGTGAATCTTCATTAGAAGGATTTTTTATCACTTGGTCTATTAATGTAGCGATGTATTTAAATTCTTCTGTACCTAATCCACGAGTAGTCATGGCTGGAGCTCCAATACGAATTCCGGATGTAACGAAAGGACTTTCTGTATCGAAAGGAACCATGTTTTTGTTTACTGTAATTGCTGCTTTACCGAGTGCTTCTTCTGCAATTTTACCGGTTACTCCTTTGTTTCGAAGATCAATCAATATTAAATGATTATCTGTACCACCGCTTACAATATTGTATCCCAATTCAATAAATTTATCAGCTAGTGCTTTTGCATTTTTCTGCACTTGAGTTTGATAAGTTTTGAAAGAAGGTTCTAGAGCCTCGCCATAGGCTACCGCTTTAGCTGCTACTACATGCATAAGGGGACCACCCTGTGTTCCAG
>JAYPYN010000068.1:0-5355 GCA_038154605.1 Balneolaceae bacterium | reverse complement strand
GTGTTCCAGGAAAGACAGCAGAGTCAAAAACTTCACTCCAATTTTTTACTCTTCCAGATTTCCTTGCTATGGCGCCAACCGAATTTTCTCCGTCTTTACCAACTAGAATCATACCGCCACGTGGGCCACGAAGTGTTTTATGTGTGGTGGTTGTAACAACATGGGCATATGGGAGGGGATTGTTAAGATTGCTTGTTGCTATCAAACCTGCAGTATGTGCCATATCCATCCAAAGAAGTGCGCCCACTTCATCCGCTATGCTTCTAAAAGCCTCATAATCAAAATCACGACTGTAAGCAGATGCTCCAATTGAAATCATTTTTGGTTTTACAGCTTTTGCTTTCTCTCGAATTTTATTGTAATCAAGACGGAAATTATCTTCTTCAACACCGTAAAATTCTGGATTAAAGAAAATGCCCGAAAAATTAACTGGCGAACCGTGAGTTAAATGACCTCCATGCGCTAGATCAAATCCAAGAAGAGTTTCACCTGGTTTCATTAATGCCAAATAAACTGCGGCATTTGCGGTAGCACCAGAATGTGGTTGTACATTTACCCAATCTGCACCAAAAAGCTCTTTAGCTCTATCTCTAGCGATATCCTCAATTACATCGGCATACTCGCATCCACCGTAATATCTCTTTCCAGGATAGCCCTCTGCATATTTATTGGTAAGAGTACAACCATTAGCTTGAAGAACGGCTCGACTAACAAAATTTTCTGAAGCAATTAATTCTAAGCCGTAATTTTGGCGATCGGTTTCTTGTGATAAAAGTTCAAAAATTTTAGGGTCTTGTTCTTGAATAGATTTCATTGTTGAGATGAGTTTGTCGTCAATGTTTCAATTTTTTGGATGCGGCGAGTGTGGCGTCCTGCTTCAAAATTAGTTTCTAACCAGTTCTTTAAAATAGCAGTAAGTTCATCTGCATTTTCTTCCAACTCACGGCCTGGAAGGCAAATTACATTTGCATTGTTATGTAATTTGGTCATTCTTGCAACTTCATTGTTATAAACCAAAGCTGCTCTCACTTTTGGGAATTTGTTTGCGGTCATACATACACCTTGCCCACTACCACATATAATTATCCCAAATTCATATTCGCCCGTATTAATTCGTTCAGCGACTTGAACTGCAAAGTCTGGATAGTCTACCGATTCTTCAGAGTGTGTTCCAAAATCTACTGGCGTATGACCAGCTTTTTCTAGGATTATTTTGATTTGTTTTTTGGCTTTAAAACCAGCGTGATCGCTCGCAATTGGGATGATCATCAAAGAAAATTTTGTGGGTAATGTGTTAGACAAATATCTTAATAATATACTTTATTTTAAACTTCCTTTATCCACAAAATAGAGCAACAATTAACAATTTTACTCCAATCAAAAGTTGGAAGGATATTTTCATACCAATTTTGTGGATATACGCTCTATTTTAAATCAGCATAAAATGCTAACATTGAGAAGAACATTTTCTACATTGATGTTAGAAAATTAACATTATGGATTACAAAAAAGAGCTTGAAACAGCAAAATTGACTGCAAAAAAAGCGGCACATTTAATTCGAGCATATCGAAACGATGAAAATTTTAACGTTCATCTAAAGAGAAAAAATGATTTAGTAACAGATGCCGATATAGCATCGGAGAAAACGATCATTGAGTCGATACAATCGGATTTTCCTGATGATTTATTTCTTGCAGAAGAAACTCATGCTCTTTCTGAACTGCCTACAGGCAGAATATGGATTATAGACCCCATCGATGGAACAACCAATTTTACCCATGGCTTTGCTCCCTATTGTGTTTCAATTGCTTTGTGGGTGGATGGAATTCCAAAAGTTGGGGTAGTACTGGAGGTTGCTCATAATGAGTTATTCTGGGCATCTGAAGGTGGTGGAGCATGGCTTAATGATGAAATTATCGAGATGTCTAGTATTACCGATCCTTCAAAGGCGCTAATTGCAACAGGATTTCCATATACTGAGTTTGCACTAGTTGATCCTTTTCTAATGCTTCTAAAAAATTTGATGCAGAAAACTCACGGAATACGTCGTGCAGGAGCTGCGTCTTACGATTTGTGTTGTGTAGCTGCTGGCAGGGTAGATGGATTTTACGAATACGGCCTTAGTCCTTGGGATGTGGCCGCAGGTGCATTAATCATAAAAGAAGCAGGTGGCCAAGTAATTGATTGGAAAGGTGGAGATGATTGGTTATTTGGTAAACGTATCATTTCAGGTAATCAAAAAATGGCTCGGTTTTTATTACACCAAGTTCATGAATATTTTTCTGATTTAGACTTAGAAATATCAGCCAATGACTAGTGGTCTATTCTGTCTTCCTAGACGTTGTAAAAGTGATATTTACCAAGGTATCGATTCTTTTCCCGATATATAAAATTATAGGCTAATTAGCCTGTAAATTTTGTTTATCGGATAATAAGCCTATATTTGAATATGACAAGTATATTAATTGGAGATATAATTAATTCTAGATTTTCTGAGGCAGAATTGTGGATGGATTCGCTGAAGGAAATATTGATTGGGATTGGAAAAAATCCAAAAGTATGGGAGATTTATAGAGGAGATAGCTTTCAGGTAGAAATAAAAGATCCAAAAGAAGCATTATTTAGAGCTATTCAAATAAAAGCAGCTATAAAATGCATTAAAAATGTTGATGTAACATTAAGTATTGGAATAGGGGAAAAAAATTATGATTCAGATAAAATTACTGAATCAAATGGTACTGCCTTTGTTTATTCAGGGGAAGGGTTAGACGCTTTTAAAGATCAACAAACACTAAGTGTACATTCGGGCATCCTAGAGTTTGATTACGAAATTAATTTGTTAATCAAAATGTCGTTGATTGTAATGGATAATTGGACGCCAGCTGTAGCAGAATATGTAACTATGAATTTAAGTGGTGAATGGGTACAACAACAGATTGCAAATAAACTGGGAATATCTCAGTCATCGGTAAGTGAGAGACATAAACGATCATACATTAATGAAATACATGATGTAGAAAGATTATACAGAAATAAAATTGAGGCATTTAGTCTGGATAAGTGATTTTATTAATAAAACTATTAATAGCGCATCTGATAGGTGATTTTTTTCTAAAAACAGACTCTTGGATAAAAGATAAAGAAAGAAGAAAATGGAGGTCGATCAAACTCTTACAACACGTAATAATTCATGGAATGTTAGTTGCAATCTTATGCATAACAGAAGTTGGATTTAAACTTTGGTGGATGATCCCCATTATTATGGGCTCGCATTGGATAATTGATGCATTAGCACTTCAATTTCAAGGCAAAAAAGCTACACATAAATTGCAATGGGTTTTAGCTACACAAAGTGCCCATATCTTAGTATTAACATTGGTTTGGATGATTGTAGAACAAAGATTGGAAGTGTTATCAGTCTTGCAAAACAAAGGATTCTGGATATGGATACTTTGTATTACTGTGTTAACTAAACCCATAGCTATCATAGTAAGAATGGTTATAGCTCGATGGTCTCCTTCTGAGCAAGATCAAGTGAACTCTTTAGCCAAAGCGGGTTATTTTATTGGAATTTTAGAACGAATGTTCGTTTTTGGGTTTCTAATAAATGGATATTGGGAAGGCATTGGCTTTCTATTAGCAACTAAATCAGTACTTCGATTCGGTGATTTGAACGAAGCCAAGGATAGAAATCTTACGGAATACGTTCTAATTGGAACTTTGATAAGTTTCGGGTTAGCTATTTTAGTTGGTGTAACCTTTAATACATTAATTGTACAATAAGAAAGTGAAAGAACATTCGGTAAATATCGCCCTTATACAAATGAGTTGTTCATCAGATGTAGATGAAAATCTAAGAAAAGTGACACAAGAAATTGAAGTTGCTGCGAAAAACGGAGCTCAAATAATCTGTCTTCAAGAATTATTTCGATCACTCTATTTTTGTGATATAGAAGATTATGCTCATTTTAAGTTAGCTGAATCAATACCGGGTCCAACTACCCATCTTCTTGCTTCAACAGCAAAACAATATGGGGTTGTGATTATCGCATCTCTATTCGAAAAGCGAGCTGCAGGCGTCTACCATAATACAACGGTAGTAATTGATGCTGATGGAACCTATTTAGGAAAATATCGCAAAATGCATATCCCAGATGACCCCGGATATTTTGAAAAATTCTATTTTACTCCCGGTGATTTAGGCTACAAAGTGTTCCAAACTAAGTATGCAAAAATTGGTGTTTTAATTTGTTGGGACCAGTGGTACCCAGAAGCAGCCAGATTAACAGCACTACAAGGAGCAGAAATTCTTTTCTATCCTACCGCAATAGGATGGCACCAATCCCAGAATGAAGAAACGAATCAAGAACAATTAGAGGCATGGAAAACCATCCAAAAATCACATTCGGTTGCCAATGGAATTCCCGTTGTATCAGTGAATAGAGTGGGTAAAGAGGGGGAGATGCAATTTTGGGGGAATTCTTTTGTTACCAATAGTTTTGGAAAAATCATATACAATGCAAGTATAGACCAGCCAGAAACAACAGTTGTTCCTGTTAATTTAGAAGATTCGGACGAGAAAAGAATACATTGGCCTTTTTTCCGAGACCGACGAATTGATAGTTATTCAAACATTGTAGAACGATTTTTGGATGCGGATGAATCTAGTTGAAATCCCAAAAAAAATTACTAGCCAAATATTTAACGGAATACCAGCACATCAAGGATATTATTTCCCTGCTGAGTGGATAGAACATGAAGCAACATGGTGAAGTTGGCCACATAATCAAAATACTTGGCCAGGCAACTTTCAAAAAATTTGGCCTGCTTATTTAGAGTTTATTCGAATTCTTTCATTAAGTGAAAAAGTTCATATCAATATAAAATCCCCCCAATTGGCACAAAAAGCGTATAACATGATTAAGGCGCATGGGGCTGAATTAGATCAAATTATTTTTTATCTAAACCCAACCAATGATGCTTGGTGCCGTGATCATGGCCCAGCTTTTTTAACACATCCAGATTCCTCAATCCCAAAAATTATTGTTGATTGGGAGTATAATGCATGGGGAAATAAGTATCCTCCATATGATTTTGATAATAACATTCCATCACAAATTGCATCTCAACTTGGGCTAGCGATATCAAAACCAGGAATAGTGATGGAGGGTGGTTCGGTAGATTTTAATGGGAATGGGGTTTTAATTACGTCTGAGTCTTGTTTACTACATCCCAACCGAAATCCCTCCTATACAAAAACACAAATTGAGGATATCCTTAAAAACTATTATGGGATTAGCGAAATTTTATGGGTAAAGGATGGTATTGTAGGTGATGATACCGACGGCCATATT
>JAYPYN010000067.1:10305-12148 GCA_038154605.1 Balneolaceae bacterium | reverse complement strand
TACGTTAGTGACAAATTAAAGGAAATTTACTTGGTTTTTACCTCAGTTCTTTGTTAGGCGTAGTTTTATTTTTCCATTATTTTGCTGTTAATCAAGACCCATTTATTTGAGTCTTTTTTAAACATATAATTTATTGTAATTCCTTCCACAGGATAATACAGATGCAACCTAAGTTTATCATTAACATTGGTCCAATCGCTAATACTCAAATAGTTCTTAGCATCTAAACTATCAGCTTCGAATTCACTAATTATTGAAACTGGCTCATCAAATTTCTTAACTCCCATAAGAGTTGATCGATTAACTATTCCAAACTCTACGATTCTTAAGGGTTTTCTGCTTGAGTCGCTTTCACTGTGATAATATTGTTGAAGTTCTTTTAAGTCAATTGCTTGCTGAATAACTTGCCTGATATCTGGAATTGAAAATCTGTCATATACACTCGAGTCAAGTTTTGTCAGGGTTATTCCAACTCTTTCAGGATAATCTCCATTGGTGTAGTAAACTGTGTTTTTGTCGTAAATCGCTTGACTTCCTGCCTTAGGAATTGAGTCAGTGTAGTTAAATCGAATTTTGTACTTATCAATTTCAGCTTTGCCTTTATAGACTGTGGAAGTTCTTAATCCACGAGACTCAAATTCAAATGTGCTATCTTGATAGATTCTCAAATAAACCCATCCTAAGGGCGCTTCTCTATCGGCTTGAAGTAGTAACTCCTTTTTTTTCTCCTCATTCTTTGTCGAGCAAGAAGTAATAAGAAGAAATCCAAATATGAATTTTATAGTCAGTTTCATTTTTTTAATGCCCTACAACGTTTTTATTTTATTTTTTCTTTATCCACAAGTTTTGAAAGATTCGTATGATAATACTGTTTTTTACCTTTCTCGTCTTCAGGAACTATTTCAAATGACATTGATTTAATTTCACTTTGATTTTCTGATGTTGTTGAAGTTCCTATTCCGAAAAATGACGAATTATTAAACCCTACCAATTGTTCTTCCAAATTCTTGCCGTTTACGTCCACCACTATTGGTTTTGAATAAGTTTGATTGAATGTCCATTCGTCTAAGTATCCGATTCCATTTGAATCCAATGTCAAAATATTTTCTGTCACATTCGATTTTATAAGACTGACTTGACCCGTATAATTCTCGGGTACCACTATTTTTAAAGTCGGTGAGTAGAGCTGGTAATGGAAAACAGCAAAAGCTATGGCCGTCAAAGAGAAATAAACTGTCCAAAAAGGAAGCTTTTTTGTAATCTGTTTGGTCAACCAAGTTAAAATCAGTCCGCTAATCAAAATCAAAGCGATTACCATTCCACCAAGAAATAGTCCTGATAAAATCATTCCGCCTGGAACTTCAGTCAACTTGTAAATCAAAGTCGCTAAAAGTCCTAATGAAATTAATCCTGTCGATATTTTTAGATTACGGTTCATTTTAATGTGCTACAACGTGCCGGGCTAAGTTCAGTTGGTTTTACCTATTGAATTTAGTGAGGGTTGGGATGAGTTGCTACGCAACTCCTGAACTTAGCCCGGCACGTTGGAGAAGAGGAGCGGAGCGAATTCTTCTCCAACGGTTTTGGTATATGAAAAGTAGCAGAGTAATATGCTATTGTTTTCGGTTTTAAAACAAAAATAGCAGAAAAGAGACTAACTTATAGCTTAGCTCTTAACTGCTATTTTTTATATACCGTGTTGTGTGTAGTTATTTATTGTTTTTAGAAGTCGTTCTATGATAGAAAATCCTCCATTTTTTGTCAATGCCAATACGACGTGATAAATAATTCAAAAATTCAACTGTATAAAAAATAAATGTTAATGCTACAATCCAACATAAAA
>JAYPYN010000067.1:0-10295 GCA_038154605.1 Balneolaceae bacterium | reverse complement strand
TCGAGCCCGATTCATCGGGAGAGGAGTCTTCACCTCTTTGATATACCAAAAAATCTATTCCTCAGTTTCGGAATAACCTCTACATTTCTTGGTGCACTCGAAAGGTCAACATCTTGGCTTCAATAATTCTACAGCCTTAAGCTTTTGGTACTTTTGGGTCAAGCTAAAAGTATGTAATACCATAACCCTAGAAGTGGTATGGGAACTGAGTGGCTTTGTTTTATCGCGCTATCGTGAACAACGCATCACTCTTAGAACAATTCAATAATCAACTAATGAACATTTATAACCCAAACATTGGGGAGCTAGTTAACCCTTTTTCTGGCATTAAACACTTCAGTTTAACCAAGCGATGGCGCCATTTAAAGTGGTGGCAAAACTTACCCATAAAATATAGGGGACTTGTAACCATCCAGTAAGGGGAGAGATTCGATAAAATAAATTGGTGAAATAAAAAATAGAGCTTAGTAAGAAAAGAATTTCAATAAATGCCCAAGATGGCTGTTCTAACCCAAAAAATATCAACGACCATGAAAAATTCAACACTAAGTGAATGCCAAATACATACAGTGCTTTTTTTGTAGTAGCAAACTCAAGACCTTTACTCCAAATCAGACCTGCCGAAACACCCATTAGAGTGTAAAGTGTTGTCCAAACTGGTCCAAAAATCCAATTTGGCGGATTAAAACTGGGTTTATTTATTCCTACATACCAAGTACTTATCGAGCCAGAGGTTAAATACCCTGATAAGCCCCCTACCGCCAAACAAACCATCACTGAGAGTATAATTTTAAAAAAAATAGATATTTTCATGGTTTTACAACAAATCACCTAATGTATTGATTCCAAGATCTTCGGTTGTAGTACAATTGAGGCATTGAACCAAAATATATGTCCGAAAATGGAATTAATCGTTAAACATTGAACTAGTTTCCGCCAATAACTTCTAATGTATTGCCGCAAGTTAGCATAGCTAAACCGAAGTATGGATTCTTGATATTCTTTTCTAAACTTAACCATCTTCCACCTGATCCGTTATCAAACATAGGGCAAAATTGCACATATAAAGTGTCATTATCATATTCTATGTTTTTAACTGCTGTATATAATTGGTTGGTAATTTCAATAAATGCCATTCTTAATTCCTTTATCGTTGTAGCATTATTGGCTTCTGCCACAGCAACAACAAGTGCGTTAAAGGTGTCTTCTTTTGTTTGTTGTGTAGGGTTCTCAGAATATGCGTAAACCTGCTTTTCAAAAGATAAGAGCATCAATTTTGCACTGTCATAATCATCAGCTGCTAATGCTGCTGTAATCTTCATATAATTGAGAATTAAAGAGTCTAAATGCTCTTCATTTACAAATAATGACGACTGAATTTCGTCGAAATTCTGTGCAGAACCCTTATTTTTTTTTGGTCTATCACGGTTCATCATACTTAATTTATCCGCTAATTGTGCCGCACTATCTAGTTTAAATGTACCATTAGAAACGATCTCGTCTCCCTCATTTACCCCTTCTAATACAACATATTGGTTTCCAACTCGTGTTCCTAGGGTTATTTCTTTTGCTAAAAATGTAGGTTTTTGAACCCCTTGTTTTTTTAAAAAAACAATAGATCTATTTCCTGTCCACATAATAGCTGATCTAGGAATTAGTACTTGTTTTTCTTTACCAATAGGGGCTTTAACAATTCCTTCGGCCAGCATATTTGGTTTTAATTGATGTTGAGAATTATCAATTTGAACGCGCACTCTAGACGAACGAACTGCATTTTGAATAATGGGGTCTATAAAATCGATAACTCCTTTAAAGACTTTGCCCTGAATCGAAGATACTCTAAATGTTATGTGTTGCCCAACATTTACATTGGCAATATCTGATTCATATACATCAAACATAACCCATACAGAAGATAAATCAACCACTTGATACATTATAGACCCAGACGCAACATGTTGTTGTGGTTGCACATTAACCTGTTGTACAAATCCCGATACAGGAGAATAAATGTCTATACTTTCCATTATAGTATTTCCTGTTTCTATTTGTTTAATGGTAGATGTAGGTAATTCCCAAAGTTCTAACTTTCTTTTTGCCGCTTCATACAAAACTGCATTTTGTTCTTTGTATTTTGCTGTTTCAAACAACTCTTGTTGTGCAGCAATAAGTTCTGGAGAATAGATGGATGCTACACGCTGTCCTGCCTCCACATATGCACCATCAAAGGCGATATATAATTCAATAATTCTGCCAGAAACATGAGAGGTTATAGCCGAGCTTTTATTTTGATTAATACTAACTTTTCCCGCCAAAGGTATTTCTTTTATTGCCGATTGTTTTTGCACCTTTGTGGTAGCAATTTCTGCAAGTTTAACAGCTACGGGGGACATCACTAACTCATCTGAGTTAAACGTTGAGTTTTCAGCTGTTACCGATACTAGTTCCATACCACAGATTGGGCAATTTCCTGGCTCCTCTTGCTTAATATGAGGATGCATACTACATA
Organism: Balneolaceae bacterium; assembly: GCA_038154605.1. Lineage (GTDB taxonomy): Bacteria > Bacteroidota > Rhodothermia > Balneolales > Balneolaceae > HXMU1420-13. Next base: position 7,786 of record JAYPYN010000067.1, on the reverse strand, counting down.
TAAATAGTTCTTCGGTCTCATCATTTAGATGTTTTTCTGCTAGATGCTCTTTCACATATTTGGTATCGGTTTTTTCTCCAAATATCAATGCACCTATTAGAAAACCAATAATTCCTACTAATAAGATTGTAATTGTAGTTTTTATATTTTTCATAGCATCGTTCATTTTGTATTAATTTCGTTTGGTTTAATGTTGTGTATGCCACTCAAATATCTTAGATAACTAGCGGCTTTATAGACATCTGCTAAAGCTTTAACTCGCTCTAGCTCATAAACATATCGTTGTCTATCTAATCTTAAAATTTCTTCAAACTCGGTATTATCGGTTGCATATGATTGAAACAAAATTTGTATTGCTTGTTCTATGCGTTGTATTTGTTTCTCATCATAAAGACTAAAGCGTCGTTTTGCATTGTTTAAATGTGTTATGGCTTCGTAAAAATTCGTTTCCAACCTATTCACTTGATGCGTTATTTCATGTTGAATCGCTAATTTATTTAATGATTCTTCTTTTATTTGAGCCTTATATTTTTTTCGGGAAATTGGGATTTTAAGTTTTAATCGCCCTCCCCAACTGTCCCTTCCATTATAATTTAAACCATTAATATCGTTTCTTTCCCCAATCATGATGTAGTCAATTCCGATGCCAATGCTAGGCTTAGATTCGTTTTTAGCAATTTGCAAAGCTGCTTGTGCTTCTAGTTCTTTATAGTGTAAACGCTTTATCTGGGGATTCACCGTCTTAATTTTCATTAACCAATCTTGTTCATCCAAAAACTGATTCGAAACATTTGGTAAAGAATCTATATTATGGAACTCATTGGAGCCTTCCACAGCACGATATTCATTGAACCTACGAATTAATACCCCCTTATTTTCTTTCAATTCTTGAATTTTAGTTGTTAAATCTTCTAAATCAATCTGTGCCCTTAGCACATCAATTTGAGAAACCAGTCCAGTCTCATATTTTATAACACTTGTACTTACAAGGGTATTTAATATTTCAAGATTTTCTTTAGCTATTCTAATTTGCTCTTGTACGGTATATATTTCTGCCCACAATAACTCCATATTGTAGAATAGTACGTTCCTTTGTTCTTGAAACACCTCAAATTTTGCCTTTGCATCTAAAACACTTTTTTTTTCACGATGGGCTATTGTACCAAACCATGGAAACATTTGCATCGCTGATATTTTGGCATGCTGTGGCCCCAATCTTGTTTCAATAGGTGTTATAAAGTATCCGAATGTTAATTCTGGATCAGGAAAGGAAGAAACTTGATTTGTTTTTTGAAGACTCGCTAAATACCGATAGTATGTTGCCGTTAGAGAAGGATTATTATTGGCTGCCTCTTTTTGATAATGTTGCAGAGATTGCGCCTTTACTTCAAAAGCCAAAAAAAAGAAATTTATTATCAATGCGATTGGTAGAATTTTAACAACGCTGATCATTTTAAACTCCTTTTAAGATTATATTCTTTCCACATTGCATACAAAACAGGCACTACAAAAAGTGTAATCACTTGAAGTAGCATTCCTCCAACGCTAGGTATCGCCATTGGCACCATAATATCAGCGCCTCTTCCTGTTGAAGTTAATACAGGAAGTAAAGCAAGTATGGTTGTAGCAGTAGTTATTAATGTTGGGCGTATTCGTTTGGAACTTGCCTCAATTACAATTGCTCGAATTTCATTTTTTGTGGATGGATTTTTCTCTTTAAATAACTGGTCTAAATAACTTGCCATTACTACCCCGCCATCAGATGCGATTCCAAATAATGCGAGAAAACCAACCCATACCGCAACACTAAGATGTATATTTCCTATTTGAAATAGTACACGCATGTTGGTTCCAAATAAATCAAAATCTAAGAACCAGGATTGATTATACAACCAAAGCAAAAGAAAGCCTCCTGACCATGCCACAAAAATACCACTAAAAATTATTCCAGTAGTCATAATCGAGCGAAATTGGAAATACATGATCATAAAAATTAGAAGTAAAGCAAGAGGCAAAATAATTGCTAACCTTTCTTCTGCTCTAACTTGGTGTTCATACGTTCCAGATAGTTCATATTTAACTCCAATAGGAACTTGTAGTGTCCCATTTGAAATATGAGCATCAATAACTCTCTTCGTATTATCTACAACTTCTATTTCAGAAAACTCTTCAGTTTTATCGAAAGTAACATATCCAACTAAGAACGTATCTTCACTTTTAATGGCTTGAGGGCCTTGCCGGTATTTTATGTTGGCAAGTTGGGATAATGGAATTTGAGTTCCCATAGGAGTTGGAACTAATAGCTCTTCAATTGCCTCAGGGCTATTTCTAAACTCACTCGCTAATCTTACTCGAATAGGATATCGCTCTCTTCCTTCAATAGTGGTTGATACCGATACCCCACCAATCCCGATAGATATGTAATTTTGCACCTCTTCTATACTTAAACCATATCTAGCTAATTGAGATCTATTCCATTGTATCTCCAAATAAGGCTTACCAATAATTCTATCTGCAAAAATTGAATTTGTGTTAATACCTGGCACTTCTTTGAGTAATTTTGAAAGATCAATCCCAAATTTTTCAATGGTTTCTAAATCCGATCCTTTAATTTTAATACCCATTGGGGAACGCATTCCCGATTGTAACATTAATAATCGGGTTTGTATGGGTTGTAATTTTGGGGCAGATGTAACTCCTGGTATGCTAGCAGTATGTATGATTTCATTCCAAATATCATCAGGAGAGTGTATATGATTTCTCCATTGACGATAAAAATGTCCATTTTTGTCCGGAATAAGCGCATTTGAATCATCTCGCACGTATTCGTTGTTTTCGTCAACTAAAAATCGAAGTCTGTGTCCAAATTCATCGGTTTTATATTCACTTTTATACTGAATGAGATTCTCAAACATTGATATTGGAGCTGGGTCCAATGCAGAATTTGTACGCCCCATCTTTCCAATTACCATCTCTACCTCTGGTATTTCAGATACAGCCATGTCTATTTTTTGCATTATATCAATCGACTCTTCTACCCCAACATGCGCCATAGTACTGGGCATTAATAGAAAAGAACCTTCATCTAAAGCTGGCATAAATTCTTTACCTAAGCCAGGAAATATATCTTCAGTAGCCGACCAAAACCGAGTATTTTCTAAGCCAGTATTTCCAATAATTTTAAATACTGACCCAAAACTAAACCAAATACATAGCCCAAGAAGTACAAAAAATGAAGGTATTGACAAAAAACTGATTTTATTTTCCAAACACCAAGAAATCAATGTATGGTAGTTCTTTATAACGACCCAAAACCCCAATAAAATGAATCCGATCAACAAAATCACAAAAAATAGGTTCCCGTTTATTGATGTTGAAGGCCCTAATGGCAACCAAATTTGGGTAAGCAACCATGAAATAATACATACACTAAGAACATTATTTAACCTTATCGATAGATTCTGATAACGCGATGATAAAATTAAACCAAGACCATTAATAACTCCAAAACCTATTAACGATATACCAGCCCAAAAAGGACCTACAAATAAAATAATTGTTCCGCCGATTACTAATAGTGAATTCCAAATACCTTTAATTAAGCGCTTTTCCAATTTTATGGAAAAAAACCAATATGCAAGTGGCGGGATAAAAGTTATAGCAATTATTATTGACGAAACCAATGCAAAGGTTTTTGTGTATGCTAACGGCTTAAAAAGCTTTCCCTCTGCTTCAATCATTGTAAAAACAGGCAGAAAACTCACAATAGTTGTGGTTACGGCAGTGAGTAGAGCGGGAGTTATATCAATAGTGGCGTTATAGATTACATCTAGTAGAGTTTCTTGCTCATTTCTTCTTGCCATGTATCGAAGAATATTTTCGGATAATATCACCCCAACATCCACAATGGTACCAATTGCGATTGCAATTCCTGACAAGGCAACAATATTTGCGTCTACTTTTCCATACTTCATGGCAATAAATGTCATTAATACGGCTAATGGAAGCATTAATGATATCAAAAAAGAAATTCTCAAATTCAGTAACATCACTACAATTACAATAATAGTGATGAAAATTTGCAAAGTTAATGCCTCTTCTAGGGTACCTAACGTCTCATTAATCAATTCCGATCGATCATAAAATGGTACAATTGTAACTTTAGACTCTGTACCATCAATCAAAGATTTTGAGGGTAAACCTGGGCTCAGTTCCTTTATTTTTAATTTTATATTCTCTATTACTTGTTGAGGGTTTTCTCCCTGCCGAGCAATAACTACAGCGCCTACCGCCTCTGCACCGCCTTTATCTAAAGCTCCTCTTCGCATTGCAGGGCCAACCGAAACAAAGGCAATGTCTCTCAATTTAATCGGTGAATTTTCTATAACTTTAACTACGGTTTCTTCTAGATCTTCTAAACTTTCTATATACCCCAAACCACGAATAATGTATTCTGCATTATTTAACTCTATGGTTCTTGCCGCTACCTCTACATTACTTTTTCTTACCGCCTTAAAAACATCATTCAGTGATAGATTATGAATTTTTAATAAATTCGGATTAATATCTACCTGATATTCTTTAACAAAACCTCCAATTGGTGCAACTTCGGCAACACCGTCAGCACTAGATAAAGCATATCCAACGTAATAATCTTGAATACTTCTAAGCTCTTGAGGATCCCACCCCCCAACTGGTTTGTTATATTCATCACGCCCTTCTAGCGTGTACCAAAAAACCTGCCCTAAAGCAGAAGCGTCTGGTCCTAAAGATGGTTGAACTCCGTCTGGAAGTGATTTTTTTGGTAAAGAATTTAATGTTTCTAAAACACGAGTTCTACTCCAGTAAAAATCAACATCTTCATCAAAAATCAAATAGATGGTTGAAAGACCAATTATTGATGTGCTTCTAACTGTTTTAACTCCTGGTACGGTTAGTAATTGTGTAGTTAGCGGATATGTAATTTGATTTTCCACATCTTCTGGAGATTGCCCAACCCAAGAAGTATAAACGATTTGTTGATTTTCACCTAAATCAGGAATAGCGTCAACAGGTATTGGATCATGTGGCAAAAATCCAGTATTTATATTTAAAGGAGATACAATAAGCCCCCATCCTATTATTAGTAAAAGTAGGACAAAAGAAAAAACTTTATTCTCAATAAAAAAATATATGATTTTATTTAACATTAATAAGGATTTAGAAATGATTGCTAATCGTATTTTAGCACGCACAAATGTATTTAAGATATTACAAAGCCATAAACACTCTATGAGAGCGGTTTGCTTGTGCCTTCTAAATCAAAAATGCTGCATTCGCCAGAAATAATTGTGAGGGCGAATACGATGACGAATTCCATAAAGGAGGAGGGAAAGTTTCAACTGTTGAACCATTCAATGTGGCAACAACTTTGGCGAAAACATAATATGTAATTGTAGGATTTTCACTAGGTACAATAGGTACCATGTATCCTAGGAGTCCAGACTGAATAGTCAAACATTCACAGTCATCCAATGTATCTTTCTGATGTGCTAATTCTGTATTTGAAGATTCCTCTTCTTTGTTTGAATCACAATGATGATCCATCGAAGGTTTTTCAGTACTATCACTTTGTTCACTGAATGTTATTTCAACCTCCATCATTGAACACCAAAGCATAAATCCCTGTGCAGGAATTAACATGCTAACACAAAGTACTATTGAGAGCGCTAAGCTTAAAGTGGTATGTTTTTTGAAAAATAACACTCCTTATTATACATATTTTTTGGGGAAAGTAGAAAGTATCAACACTTTTTTAGTTTTTTATAATGAAAACTCTGAAGAAGTTGGGTAAACTAATTCTTTTCTCAAATATGTACTTCTGATGAAGGTATAGACAAGCTGCCATGTATGAATACACAAAGAACGATTGGGAGAGAAAAAGTGGGCCTGGAGGGACTTGAACCCCCGACCAATCGATTATGAGTCGACTGCTCTAACCAACTGAGCTACAGGCCCGACTTTGCGTATTCGTTTAAACGAAAGATTTATAAGTTACGATGTTCCACAACTTTTTAAAAGTAAAAACTGTTATGTTTTTTCATTATCACAAAAAAAGATCACGTAACTTAACAAAGAATCAAAAAATCAATCTTGTAACTAGATCATGCTTACAAAAAGAATAATTCCGTGCTTAGATATAAAAAATGGGAGAACGGTTAAAGGAGTAAATTTTGAAGGATTGAGAGATGCAGGCGACCCTGTGGAATTAGCGAAAAGATACTCGGAAGAAGGGGCTGATGAACTTGTATTTTTAGATATTTCCGCCACTTTAGAAAAAAGAAAAACCTTAATTGCATTGGTAACTCGTATTGCTAAAGAAATAGATATCCCTTTTACGGTGGGTGGTGGAATAGCATCGGTTGATGAAATTGAAGACCTTTTAAAAGCGGGTGCAGATAAAGTATCATTAAACAGTAGTATTGTTAAAAACCCAAGCTTAATTAACGAAGCTAGCAAGGCATTCGGCGCACAAGCAATTGTTGCAGCAGTAGATGCAAAGAAAAATAATAATAGCTGGAATGTATATATAAAAGGAGGCACTGAATATACCTCTTTAGATGCGATTGAATGGATGATGGAAACCGAACAACGTGGAGCTGGCGAAATATTACTCACTAGTATGGATAGAGATGGCACTAAATCGGGCTTTGATCTAGAACTACTAACCATAGTAAACCATACACTAACTATACCTGTTATCGCTAGCGGTGGAGCTGGTAGCATAGAACATTGTATTAATGCCATCAAAATATCAAATGCAGATGCTGTTCTTGCCGCAAGTATTTTTCATTTTAAAGAAATCGAAATTATAGATTTGAAAGAAAAAATGAGAGATTCGGGGATATCCGTTCGATTATGAGACAATTTTAAAAAAAATTCATTTTTTATTTATTTTGGCTAACACTATAAAACACCTAATTTATTTAAGTGTTGGTTTTTCTATCAAAAGCGCTTTTCTGATTTCAATTTTTTGATACATTCTTTTTTTTGTTCTTCCAAAACACCTAAAATCGGGCTTTAAACTTAATTAAATAAGGTTTTGGGTTTGTTAGATTAGTTTCGAAAAATTTGACATGAACCAAAAATTTGTGCTTTTTGTTGTCTATCACTCATTTTAACGAAGTCAACATCAATGATTAGCAATAAAAAATTAACCTATTGTGGACCAGAAAAATCTGCATGTGGCGTTGGTTTTATCGCAAGTAGAAATCAAGAGTATTCAAACGAACATCTTAATAAAGGATTGCACGCTCTACGTTGTGTAGAACACCGCGGTGCTTGTGCCGCTGATGGATTAACTGGCGATGGCGCTGGAATTATGACTGACATTCCATTCGAGTTATTTGGATATGAACCAGATACAGTGGCTGTTGCAACTCTTTTCCTTTCAAAAAATAAATCAGAACAACTTAAAGCTTTAAAAGTTTTTGAATCTACGTTTTCATTATTCGGTCTTGATGTATTAGAGTACCGAGATGTACCGGTTAACAACTTAGTTTTAGGCGAAAGCGCCTCAGAATCAGTACCAGATATAAAGCATGCAGTGATTAATAGGCCTGGACGTGCCATCACCATGCTATCTTTTGATAAACGATTATATACTGCTAAACAGCTTACAAAATCTAAATTATATCATCTTAAATTAGAAGATGCTCTCTTTTTCACCTCCTTATCAGCAATAACACTTGGTTATACAGCGTGAACGCACTCCCATACGCGTGAGGGAGGCTCTCGTGATGTGAAG
>JAYPYN010000066.1:0-12191 GCA_038154605.1 Balneolaceae bacterium | reverse complement strand
ATCTTGTACTGGTATTACGCCCCCAGCTACAATCATAATATCTTCAGCGCCCTCCATTTTTAGGATATTGATAAGTTCAGGAATGAGTGTTTTATGACCTGCAGCCAATGTTGAAACTCCAATTACATGCACATCATTTTCGATTGCTTGTTTTGCTGCTTCTTCTGGAGTAGAAAATAATGGTCCCACGTCTACATCAAAACCCATATCGGCAAAAGCCGTAGCCACTACTTTTGCGCCTCTATCATGGCCATCTTGCCCCATTTTTACAACTAAAATGCGGGGGTTTCGTCCTTCCTCCTCCGAAAATTCTTTTATCTTCAGTTTAATATTTTGATAATGTTCGTCGTTTTTATACACGCTTTCATACACTCCTTTTATGGTCTGATTGTCTGCTTTATGTCGCCCCCATGCACGTTCCATAGCTCTAGAAATTTCCCCAACCGATGCTCTTCGTCGAGTTGCTTCAACAGCTAGATCTAACAAATTTCCTTCATTTGTTTTAGACGCTTTAAATATAGCCTCAAGTGCTTCTTTCACCGCATTATTATCTCTTGAGGATTTTATTGCGTCTAATCTTGCAATCTGTTTATCACGTACTTGGCTATTATCAATATCTAAAATATCAATGGATTCTTCTTTATCGTTGATGTACTTATTCACCCCAACAATGGTGATATCTCCTTTATCTATTCCAGCTTGTTTTATTGCAGCCGATTCTTCTATTTTTCGCTTAGGATAGCCTAGTTCTATCGCTTTCGCCATTCCGCCCATTTCAAACACTTCGTTAATGATCGTACGAGCTCTTTCTTTCAAATCGTGAGTCATTGACTCAATTGCATATGATCCACCTAGAGGATCAACTGTATGAGTGATATCGGTTTCTTCTTGTATGATTGTTTGGGTATTTCTAGCAATACGTGAAGATGTTTCGGTTGGCAAGGAAATAGCCTCATCGTAACTATTTGTGTGCAATGATTGCGTACCACCAAGTACCGCTGCCATTGCTTCTATGGTAGTCCGAATCACATTATTTAATGGATCTTGAGCGGTAAGAGACCATCCAGAAGTTTGGCAATGTGTTCGTAACATCATAGACTTAGAATTCTTCGGATTAAAATGCTCTTTCATTAGTTCAGCCCACAATATGCGTGCTGCTCGTAGCTTGCTCACTTCCATTAGAAAATTCATTCCTATTGCAAAGAAAAAGGATAAGCGTGGAGCAAAGGCATCGACATCCAAACCACGATCTACGGCTGCTTTTACATATTCCAATCCATCTGCTAATGTAAAAGCTAATTCTAAGGCTGAATCTGCCCCCGCCTCCTGCATATGATAGCCAGATATGGAAATAGTATTAAACCGTGGCATATGGCTACTCGCATATTCTATGATATCAGAAATAATACGCATGGACTCTTGTGGCGGATAGATGTATGTATTACGCACCATAAATTCCTTAAGAATATCATTTTGGATAGTTCCGCTTAGCGCCTCTTGGCTTACTCCTTGCTCCTCGGCTGCAACAATATATGCTGCGAGAATGGGAATTACGGCACCATTCATAGTCATTGAAACCGACATTTCATCCAAAGGAATACCATCGAATAAGATTTTCATGTCTTCTACCGAGTCGATAGCAACACCTGCTTTTCCAACATCACCAACTACTCTTGGATGATCAGAATCAAAGCCTCTATGCGTAGCAAGATCAAATGCTACACTTAATCCTTTTTGTCCTTTTTTTAGCGCTGATCTGTAAAACTCGTTAGACTCTTCTGCCGTTGAAAATCCCGCATACTGCCTGATAGTCCATGGTCGCTGGGTATACATGGTGGGATATGGCCCACGCTTGAAAGGAAATTGCCCTGGATAGCCATCAGTAACTTTTCTTTGTTCTAAATCTACTTGACTATAAAGAGCTTGAATAGGAATTCCTTCCGGGCTCTGTCTATCTAACGATTCTATGGATTTCCCTTTTAGCGCTTTTTCAGCACTTGCCTTCCACGTGGATTTAGCATCATTATTTTGGTTCGACATTGTACGCGATTTCGTTCATGGAAACGGTTTTCTAGCTCAAATGTACGTGTTTTTAACTTTAATCTACTAAGAATAACTTCTGAAAGTTAAAGTAAATTCTTACTTCAAATTAAGTTCAGTTTGTGATGCACCAAAGCCTACTTCTTCCTTAAATTGCTCAACACCAAATGTTTCTTCCATTTCGGCACGAAGCTTTTGGATTGAAAGTCCAGATGTGAGAGAACCATTTTTTGAAATGGATATTCTTCCTGTCTCTTCAGAAACCACTAATACAAGAACATTATTTGTTTCACTAACACCTACAGCAGCTCTATGTCGACTCCCAAAGGATTTAGAAATACTCGGATTTTGAGAAATTGGTAAATAAGCACTTGCGGCAACTATGCGGTTATTTCTAATAATTACAGCGCCATCATGTAAGGGAGTATCTTTCTGAAAGATAGTAAGTAACATCTCTTTCTTTATTTTTGAATCTAAATTTACCCCATTGTCAATAATATCCTGTAGCCCCGTTGAACGAACAAAAACAAGAAGTGCACCAATTTTGTCTTTAGACATCACCTTAACCGCTTCAACAACCTCATCAATCATTTCGTCTGAATTCGGTCGAGCAAAAAGACGATCGAGATTTGTATTCTGCCCCAATCGATATAATAATTTTCTTATTTCTGGTTGAAATATTATAAATACAGCTAAAATGCCTACATCTAAAATTCCAGATAAGATAAAGTCTATGGTATTGAACCCTAGAACCCTTATACCGAGATTAATTAATACTAAAAGTATAATCCCAATACCAGCTTGTATGGCGTAGGTCCCCCTAATCCATTGGTACAGATAAACTAACACACTAGTAATAAGCAGTGTTTCCACGAAATCCATTATTCCGAAATCAAGAAATCCGATTGGTATCACTTAGTAAAATTTTTAAGCTTGTGTTTGAATTGCGTTGAAGATACGAATTGATTCGTTTGCTTCTTTAACATCATGAACTCTTAGAATGTTAGCCCCTTTCATCAAAGCATGATAATGAACTGCAATGGTTCCAGTAAGCCTATCCTTAGGCGGACAATCATCTAAAATTTGCCCAATCATGGATTTTCGAGAAGCTCCAACTAATATAGGGAACGATTTTTTTGTGAAAGTATCAAGTTGTGCGATTAATTTTAAATTATGCTCTAGTGTTTTACCAAATCCGATACCTGGATCCAAAATTATATTAACAACCCCAGCACGATGTAATACCTCTATTTTTTCATCAAAAAATGTATCTATATCATGAGTTACGTTATTATATGAAGGATTACGTTGCATCGATGTTGGATCTCCTTGGCTATGCATTAACACATATGTAGCATTAAATTGTGCGCATAAATTCGCAAATTTAGGTTCTTTTACTAAACCACTTACATCGTTCACAATGTCTACACCTAGTTCAAGCGCTTGCTCAGCCACTTTATATTTGGTGGTATCGATGGAATAAATTGCTTCCGGAAAATTTTTTTTTGCTTCTTCGACTATTGGAATAACTCTACTTAGCTCTTCCCCTTCTGATACCGGTATGGCATTAGGTCTTGTAGATTCTCCGCCGATATCAATAATTGATGTTCCTTCTTTCAACATATGGTAAATGCGATCCATCGCTTTAGAGATCGCATTATACTTACCACCGTCGCTAAATGAATCAGGAGTTATGTTGAGTATGCCCATAATCATGGGCGTCTTTGTAACTATTTTTTTATGATATATAGATGCCAATGCTAATTTATTAGCAATTTAACTTTTGTATATAACCATTCAATCAAAATGTCACCAATCTTCAACTAAATCGCCGAGTTTATCTTCTTTAGAACCCCATGCATCTGCATCAGGTAATGCATCTTTAGTTTCATTAATGATGCGGTCTTCCCAAGCTTCTGCAAGTCGCTCATTCAAATCAATGAAATTTTCCCATTTATCGGGAACTTCATCATCTGGGTAAATTGCTTCAACAGGACACTCCGATACACATGCATCGCAATCAATGCATTCATTGGGGTCAATAACCAAAAAGTTGGGTCCTTCACGAAAAGCATCAACAGGGCAAACAGCCGCGCAATTCGTGTATTTACATTGGATACAGGGTTCAGTTACAACGTAAGGCATAATATTTTTGAGTGAGTTCTTTTGTTCTATAAGCTATAAATATCTCTATGAACGGTATTAGATTCAATACAAATAGTTTTAAAATTATAAATAAAAACACTACTAATTTGTACTCAGTTCCATATTTATGATTGATTTACTTAGCTATGTTTGTGTATCAAAAAAAGAATATACCGAGCAACTTTTGATCTATAAAATAACCTACTCAAAATCTGAGGTGAGTTTAAACCTCGCTATTCTGTTGTTCCCTTTGTCTGCTACATATACAATCTTGTCAAAATAGGCTACACCACTTGGGTTTTTAAATTGTTTGGAATCGGAACCAAATTCTCCAAAAGAAACTAATACTTGTTTAATTTGATTTTCTGCTCCCGCTGGAGGTGTAACTCCTTCTTGACCATTGGTTTGGAATTGAAATAATTTGTGTAATTCTTCATCAACAACAAAAATATAACTATCATCATCGGCGGAAAAAGCAATGTCAGACGGACTTATAAATTTATTGGGTTCGTATAAAAATCCATCTGCTTGAGTTGTATCTTGTGCCAATAACGTTGAGTTTTGCTGGAATATTAATCCATCTACAGTTTCTACTGCATCAATCCAAAGTAATCGAAATGGAATGGCCACATTTTGATCGGCTTGGGCAATTAAAAAACTTCTATCATCTGTAAATGTATCTCGTTGGGGAGGCGCTACAAAAGATGCAATAGCGCTTAATCCAATGCCGCTTCTAAGCGAGGGTATATTTGGATTTAGCGCCCTGATCTGTCGCACATTAATCATTTTATTCGTCAACACACCATCTTTTCTAACTCTAGAGAATTCCAATACTGTGTTATCGGGTGTTGCAACCTGCGTTGTTTCAGTAAAAGGTCCTCGTCTAGTTACATATAATGTATTGTCCCCTAAAATAGTAAGTCCGGTAATTTCTACCCGTTCATAATTAATGTTAGAATTTTTATTTAATCGAGCGTTTTGGGCAGCTGATGTACTTAAACTTGCATCATCGAATGGAAAAATTAACGTGTCAACAAAGGTTAATGCGCCAGCACCATTCATATTTTTAATTTTGAATACTGCTGGGAGATTCCATGTAATATTTGGATCTATTGATTCGATCACAGTATCAATTCGCGCAGATACGTATATATTTAATAGCCGATCTTGGGTGATTGCGTTTGCGCCTTCTAGAGGCACAGTTACCCTAGGGGATAAATCTGCTCGGTCGAGTAAATGAATGCCATTTGCGTCTGCTACATATACAAATTCATCAAATCCGATGTGTACATCTTCTGGAGCATCAAAACCTTTCCAAAATGGAACTACAGGCGCATAGCCATCTAATTTTTCTTGGGTAGGATTAATACGCCCTTGATCAAAAATATCCTTGGTATCGTCATTATTTTTGGAGTTGAATATTTGATCACAAGAGCTCAACCAAAGCGCAACATATAAATAGATTGTAATTTTAAAAATTGTATTCATCATAATGCTATGCTAATTGCAATTCTATGTATTTCACCTAATCGTTCGTATAGAGAATAGGAATAATCTGTTCTTATACTTCTATTTTTTACCGGTAATTGGAAGCCGGCTCCAAAACTTGGAATTTTCCTTTCTTCAATTCCAAACTCATATCCGGTTCTAAGATAAAATTGATCCAAAAAAACAAATTCGGCACCAATATTAAATTGTTCTGCATTATCACTTGGGTTTGTTAACTGTGCCGTTAGAACTAATGATGACCCCTCTTTCTGGTATATATCATAAGCAGCTCCAATCAAAAACCTAGTTGGAAGGGATTGTGCTTCTTCTGGCTCTACAGCCAATATACCTCCAATAGTATTTCTTATTGTAGTACCATCGGGTGAGGCATCAAATCCAAAATTATTAATTCCAACGGCAAATCGCAGCCCTGTATCTCCTACTAGGTACGAGAAACCAAAATCGATAGCACCATTGGTGTATTGGATTTCTTCAATTTTCTCCATCAATAATTTAACAGTTATTCCATAACTAAATAATTCGGTTACCTTATGTGCTGCAGAAATACCTGTTGATAGATGATGGGTGCCAAAAGTTCTTCCTGTTCCAATAGGTTGAAACTCTGTTGTTTCGATAATTTCGCCTGAACCAAGATGATGTAAGGAACCACCAATGGAGAATGCTCCTAGTTGGTGTACTATTGCAACATAATTTTGCACAATACCTGTGAAGTACTCTGTATGACTCACCATTATATTTGTGCCTTCTAACCGAGCTGATAGGGATGGATTCCAATATAGACTAGAAGCATCATATGCATCTGCCATGTTGGAGTTTCCCATACCAGCACTGCGCGGATCTACTGATATTTTGGTGAATTGAAAACCTTCAGTTCCTGCCCTATCTTCGCCATAATCGCCTTGGGCTAAAACCGATTCTACCGAAATAAGTAGAATAAATGTGATAAATATGTGTTTTGTTATTCTCATTAAAAACGAACTGATAGGCCAACCATAATATGACGTTGCTCGATGTAATTAGCAGGATTATCGTAGGCAGGTAAATTGTTATCTGTTGGGTCTATGTATCTCGGATCTCGCACATTACTTGGCACATCGTAATCTCTATTATCACGTAGTGCAATTAGTGACGATTGATCGCTCGGGTATTGCTTATAGCCTTTGCCCGTAACAGGATTAACTATTACAGAACTTCTATTATTCAATAAATTTGTGATTTCAATAAATGTTGAAACACGCACTCCATCTATTTCGAACCATTTTCTGATATTAAAGTCCATGGTAAACCAAGCTGGCCCTACTTCACTAAAACGTTTTGCTGGGTCTTCCACTCTTTCATAGATTGGCCTCCAATCTTCCACTCCTGATACAGGATTTCTTTGAAAGCCTACTAATTCGGTAGGAGTATACCGTGTTCCACTCCTCCACACGGCCGAAAGAAACATTTGAAAATTATTAAGAATGCCCATATTAAACAGAGGTTTTTCTCTATCATAAGTAAAAGTGAGATTGCCTTTAATATCAAAAGGTCGATCCCATGCTAAGGGAGTTTCTACATTTGCACCAATATTTTTTCGGGCATTAATACTGTTTAGGTTATCATCATTGGTTGAGCTTAACCCCTGCGCTCTAGAGTATGTGAATGATAATTGACCACGAAGTAAATCTTTATATCTTTTGATGTAAGACATCTCCACACCTCTTGCTCGAGCATAGTCGCCATTAATTCTGAATGCTTTAGTAACATCTCTACCATCAACATCCTTCACCCTAATTAACTGAGAGGTAACAAAATCATATTTGTCTCTCCAGAATGCAGAAATATTGAAAGCATCGTTCGCAGTTAACTGATTTCTTAATCCAATTTCGTAGGAAATATCAATCTCGGGATCTAGGTTTGGGTTTCCTAAACTTGGGAGATCAGATTGATCTTGATAAAAGGGATCTAAGCCTGCATATATGAATGTGGGGTGGGGTACTCGGGCTGAATGTCCATAATTGAAAAAGAGTACTTGATTATCTTTAACAGGAAATGAAACGTTAATTTTAGGCAGGAATCGAAACTTGTATCGTAAACCGAAAATCTCCGTTGTTTTTTGATGATAATCCTCTGCTATAAATGCGGGTATTGTAGAGAGTGAATTTTCATCTAAAGCGTCTTCAACTGCGTTATCAACATAATTTCCGGGAGCCCAATATTCTATTCTAGCACCTAAGTTTGCAATCAACCCATTGTACCTAACTTTATCGGTAATAAATAATGCACCTCGTTTTGGTTTTACTCGCCAGGCATCAAACGTTTCTCCAACTCGGTTAGTTTGTGAAAATACTGGTTCATTATTTTCATCTACACCAATTTGAATTGGAGCCCCTATCCATGGTCTTGTGATATCTATCCATTGGTAGTCATTAAATTTTGATTCAAATCCTACTACTATCTGATTAACTCTCTCTCCAAAAAATTTCGTAAATGTGGTTTTGAAAGTAATCTCCTCTGCGAAATGATCGTGCCAAAGCCTTGCAATACCACCGTTGTTATAGTAGCCAGGACCGGCTAGCACGTATGTAAAGTCATCGGTGCCTTCAAATTCTTCAACAGGTGTAATTACAATGCTCTCTGGGTCAAATTCACTATCTACATTTTCTGGACGCCAATCTCGCCCATTAGCGTCTGCACGTAATTGTGTAAATAACCTACTTATTTGCACATCATAAAATGAGCTTTCATTTAATGTTTGAGTCCATTTTATATATGATAAATTACTATCGTGGGTGTAGGTATTCGCATTATCTAAAAAACCATTTGAGAACGCAAATTGAAAGCCGGGCCTAATTTGAGTGTCAGCGCCGGTAATTTGGAGCATTCGGGTATTTTGATTGATGGTTAATGATCTGTTATATGCTGCCTGAATTCGAAGCCCAGGACGCACGTTGTAATTTAGTTTTAGCATACCGTTCCATCTATTCCCTTGCCTTGGTGACCAAAAATCACTTCCAACAATGGAGGACCTTATTTGGTTTGCGGATATTTTGGTATATCCATCCGTTAAACCAACTTGTGCGGTTAAAAAAAACGTCATTTTACCTGGCAGATCTATTCCAATAGCAGGTAATATTTTCTCTGTAATGATACTTGGTCCACCAATGTTTAATTCATATACATCTTCAAAAAAATTGGCCTGGTTACTCATTACGTTAGAACCAACATTATCTCTTTTATGGCTAAAGGTACCCTCGTATTTATCTCCTCCATTTTGGGTTTTTACTGCTACTACTCCAGAGGTCACATCTCCATATTCTGCACCTACTCCACCTGTTATCACTTCTACGTTAGAAAAGGAGTTAGATCCAAGGTCTAATCCAAATCCTGTGCCGGCTAACGGATCTTGAGCTGACACACCATCTACAACAAAACCAGTTTCGTATGCTCTTCCGCCTTTGATGTACAAGCCCGTTGGATCTTTAACTACCCCTGATTGTAGAGATACTGCATCTTCTACTTTTTGGATGGGAGCTGCTTCTAAATCTTGTTTTGAAATAGTTACAGAAGTATTGGATTTTTCAACATCAAAAATGGGTGCTTCACCTATCACTACCACTTCTTGGTCTGATTCATAAACCTCTTCTTCTAAAGTTTGATTTACTTCGGTGTTTTCACCAGCAACAACTCGTACCCCTGTTACTTGAACACGTTTAAATCCTAAAAATGAAATCTCAATGGTGTATTCTCCAGGCCTAACCTTATTTATTGTATATCTACCGTCTAAGTCTGTTGCCGCACCAAGATTTGAACCTACAATACGCACATTTACTGCTGGTAGTGGTTCATTTATTCCAGCCTCAGTAATTAAACCACTAATTTTTCCAGTTCCAGAACTTTGAGCAATGACATGTTCAGAAATAAATCCAAAAACAAAAAATACACCAATAAAAAGGATGTTCTTCATAATGCTATTGCTTAAAATTAAGTCTATTAATGAGTAGTTCTTCTAAAACCTCAGAAATATTATTATTTCCGTTTACATTTTTTAGGTCAATACTAAAATAAATCACATTCTGCTCATTATTTTCTATTGCTACAGCTTCGTCACCAATATAATCTTCATTAAAACCTAACAAAGTAGTAGCCTTAAAGTCTGTCGTATAAAGGACGGTTGCGCCGGCTGAAGCTTTGAGCGGATAATTCCCTACAATACGTTTATCGATTAGAAGTTCTATGGTATTATTAGAATCACCATAACGAACTGGAGTATTGATATTCAGTAGAAAATTTCTTTGCAGGCCCGATAAAACCCCAATAGAATCTACAGGCAAAAAGTTAAAAATTTCATCATTTTGGCTAATATCCTTCATAGGAATATTGATGAACATGGTACCACCGTTAGCAAAAAATTCAGATGCAATATCTAGAGCATAGGTAATATTTCGGTTGATATCATTTGATATCCAATAAATATGATCCCATGTAGATAATGTTTTTTTTAATGTAGGATCGATTACCGCTGGAAAAGCTTCCGACAACGATACTTTTCCTTGGGCTATCTCACCATCATTAATTATCCATTGGTCTGGAGTTATTCCATTGGTAGCAAGCTGTGTTTTGTGGTATGCCGCGGTAGTATTTGAAGAGGATCCGCTGTAATCGTTAATAAAAAGTGTATTTGATGTTTTCTGTTTTACATACCAAGATGTGGATGCAACATTGCTAACTGCTCCTGCATTATCTACTGTTCTAACATAAAATGTATTGGTACTATTTATCTCGATTCCTGGTATACTAACGCCTTGCAAGGTTGTATAGCTACGCCCTTGATATACCTTTGCATCTGTTGTAGTAAGAGTTGTGTTGTCAAACTCTAAACTTATAAATATTCGATCTTCATCATCAGGAATAGGAATTTGAACCCAACCAGAAACGGTATCATTAACAGCAACTTCGGTACGGTTGATATTTCCAAGACCATCAACATCAGAAATTGTCCACCCAAAACTTGCAATGGAGTACATAGTATCAGCAGGTAATTCTGTTTGATTTAATGATACCTTAGGAGAGGTATTTACAATTGGGAATACCAATCGAGCACCGTCCTCATCTATTGCGCCATCATCATCAATGGCTCGTACTTTAAAGAGTACATTATCTTCACTTAATCCTTCTTGAATTGGCAAAATGAAGATACTATCCGTTTTTTCAGTAAAATTCCACGCATTATCGGAAGTATCATTAATGGCATACTCGTATCCAACTATATAGCCATCGCTATCGGTTCCCCACCAAGAGATATTAATTTGACTAGATAATCTAAAATCACCTTCTCGATTGATCTGTTTTACAGTAAGAAAGGTATTAGGGGAATTATTCTCTATAAATTCTCCGGTTGGTGCCGTATTGCAAGAAAGTATAAGAGCTACAGCTAACAGAGAAAAAGATATATTTTTATGTAAAATCAAATGTGTATTTAATTATAAAAAAGCAGACTGAGTTTCCTCAGCCTGCAAATTATATTATTTGATAAGCATCATTTTACGAGTGCTTATAAAGCTTCCAGCTTGGATACGATAAATATACATACCGCTTGCAAGGGCTGAAGCATTGAATTGAATGCTATGTTTTGCTGCACTATACTGCTCACCATCGATGAGAGTAGCCACTTTACGACCAAGCATATCATACACGGTAAGTGTTACATTGCTAGTTTGCGAAAGTTCAAAATTTATATTTGTATTTGGATTAAATGGATTAGGATAATTTTGTCGAAGAGCAAATTCTGTAGGCACTTCATTATCAATATCATTAGAAGAGATGATACCTCTTTTAAGTGTTATTTTACGATAGATTGGTGCAAAATCGTCGCCAAAATTACCATATGAACCATGCACGCCTAGTGTATCAGAACCGTCACTTACTTTAACATTCCAAACAAAGTTAGCAGATTGCCCAACTTCGAGACCCGCACCTTCCAAGAGTCCATCAACGGCTGTACCAGAAATGGTGATTAATGCATCTTCTCCACCACTATTAGAAGTAAGTTCAACTACTAATGATGTATCGGCAGCATTATACAAAGCCCAAGCATAGGTTAATGTATCTCCATCAAAATCGTCAGTACCATTCCATGAAACTTCAATATCACAGGTTACTTCAACCTCAACATCGTTTGATGGTGCAACTAAAGAGAAATCCAAAACAGGCGTAAAAGCATTTCCATCGCTTACAATGAAATCACTTACATTTCTAGGATGGAATTTAGGAGCTCCAAAAGAAGCAGCAACAATCGCGTATGCATTCATTGTTTTATTTAAGCGTATGCTATGATTTATATCATAAGAAACGCCAACACTTCCAATTTCAGAATCAGAACGTATATCTTCATTAAAAATAGCTCCATCAGCAGAATCTGCGTCTACATTTTTTAGAACATATTCGCCATATCTACCTCTTTCTGTAATAGTAGCATTTTCAAATTTCACTAACATACCTTCGTATGGTTCTAATTC
>JAYPYN010000065.1:0-12454 GCA_038154605.1 Balneolaceae bacterium | reverse complement strand
GAAGGTGATCAATGGTTTGTGGTTTTGAGCGAATATAAAGTGTTGCAAGCCATATAAGGGTTAGCAATTAACATTACCCTGTGTTGCGTAATCGAAATTTTTATTCATACCTAACAACATAGCCTTCTCCCATCCACTCTGTTTTTTTCTTGATGAAAGTAGCAAATGGAAGCCAAATAGTTATATATAACGAATATAAGGCTGCTATTGGAAGAAGCCGGAAAAGTTGTTTCGCCTTTAATCTTTTCCAATAAACTGAAAGCAACATTGCTTCTGCAGCAGATTTCAATAAAATCAATGTAGTAGCAAGTGTAGTGTCTATAAAAAATAAGTAACCAATACCTATAAAAGCAGACAGAAAAATAAGCGCAATAATCAGGATAATTGCTTCAATAGTATGTGAACGTTCTCCTTCGAATCCACCTTTCATCCAGCGTATTTGTTGGCTGTTTAGTTGTTTAAAAGTAGAAACTGGTGTTGATCTAACTCTTGTAAAATGATCAAAGTGGTAGTTGGTTTTATATCCTAAATCGTGGGATAATTTAAAAAGCGCGATATCTTCTGCTATTCTGAAATCTGCTTTTTTCAATCCCCCAGCCTCATCATATACCGATTTACGAATAGCCATATTAGGACCGAGTGCAAATGCCGATACACCAAATCCTGCTATACCATAGGCAAAAACTAATTTACCTAAACTTGCTAAACGTTCTAATGTGCCAATAAAATGAGGATTTAATGTATCCATAGCGCCGGTTATTATACCAGTATTTTTATCAACTCCATCCAACATATGCAACAACCAAGTAGACGGAATTTCGCAATCGGCATCTGTAATAAATAACCATTCGCCATTTGCTTTGGATGCAGCGTTTTCTATTCCTCTAGCTTTTGCTTCCAAATGAGTTGAGGGAAAATCAGAACTTTGGTAAAACTCAAAATGTGTATTCTTTTTTTCCGCCTCACGAAGAATGGAAGGAGTTGAATCTGTAGAAAAATCATCTATCATTATAACCTGCAGCCTATCCTTAGGATAATCCAAATTTTCTAAAGATTTCAAACATCTACTAATATCATTTTCCTCATTTCTACAGGACAGCAGAATAGACACTAATGGGAACTCATTCTCTATTCTCTTTGAAATAGGGATTCGAAAAACCCCTATTAATAAAATTATATGGAAAATAAAGTAGGTACCAAAAAAAGCCGCAAATAGATATATCACTTATTTTTTTCTTTAATTAAATCAGTAATAATTTTGTTCTCAATAATTGTAAGCGCCCCATTTTCAATGTCCATTAGAAAAGTGGTTAAGCCAATAAATCTTTCATCAAATTAGAGATTAGGTTAGGCTCTTCAAAACTATTTTCCATTCATGGCTATTGAAGACTTTTTAATTTTAAGGTATTTGTATATCAATCTCTAGATATAAATTATCAATATTTATACTTGGATATGTTTGGCATTAGTAATAGAGAAAGCAAATTTAGATTGCTCAAGCAGTATGTTTAAAGTGTCATAGATTTTCACAATTTGCATATTTCTGAGAGACAAACTGAAATTTTGAGAGGTTTTTTTAACGGTTCTACTTTTAATTTAGCTAACATAATATACTGTTATGAGCATTTAAAAAATGCTTAAGTCAACATTCATATCAGATATTCTAACTCTACTTCTTGATGGCGATAGGAATGGAATTTTAGCTGCAAAGCAAATTCCTTTTTTGGAAGAATCAGATTACGAATACACAGGAAGTGGAGTTTTTATTGGGTTCTCCTCTTCTTCCGATATCAGCAATTTTAAAGTTTCCACAAAAGAAAAACTTATACTTGAAGGTGTTAAAATAGAATCTCCTGAATTAGATGATGGAGCAAATTGTATTCTATTTTTTGAAGACGGTATAATTGATTTTTTAGAAATCTGGTCACGTTCAGGAAACTATCCAAATGAAGAACTCAACAAATATAAGTTAATTCAGAACTGGTCAGGATCTCCAAAAAAGGAAATTGTAAATTTATAAATCATGCGTCTAGTTTCAAGCGTTTCAAGTCGGACGCAGACGGTGCCACACTTTTGTATTGTGTCGGTGAACATAAAATCGTTACTTAAACTAAAAACTAATCCCTGCGCCGCTTAAACGCAGGGTCGTTAGTCATCTTTTTGGGGTAAATGTATGTACAATAATAGCTTTAAAATCTAGTCCTTAAAAAATTCCTGAAAACGAACCTTTTTAAAAATAAAATGTAAGGTATCATTTTGGGCGTGGTCATACGGATATGAGCAGGAAAGAAATTTTTATGTTTTCCGTCTCAAGATATCCAGCAGTACGGATAGTATTTTTATTCATCTTGGGGGTTTTCTTAGGGAGGGTTTTTTTGGGAGAATATTGTTTTCCTTTGGGGATATTTGTGGCAATAGTACTGCTTCTTTTTATTCTAAAAAAGGTAAATATAAACCCCTTACTTATACCAATAACTCGCTTTTCTAATTTTCTTTACCTTTTTTTGATTATCGCCTTTGGATGGTTTCTTTTTTCAGTAAGTGTACATACCCAAAAGGTTACAAATACGGAAAAACTACTCCAAACTATGGACTGGGAAGAAACAGTTATTTATGGGGTTGTTAATTCTTATTCTATAACCTCATCTAAAAAATTAAACGTAGCACTTAGTGTCCATAGAACCAATGTAGACTCCCTCTCCACAAATGAAACATATATAACCCAGCTTATTTCTGATTATATCCTACCTTTTAGTATGGGTGATACATTATTACTAAAAGGTACCATTTTACCCATCAACGAAAAAAGAAACCCTCATCAATTCAATTACAAAAAATTTCTTGCCCAAAAGAATATTTATACTCAAATACGTCTCGATTCCATATATCGGGTAGCTCCAAATACACAACTCTTAAGTTGGAATTGGTGGCGTAATTATGCATCAACCATTATTGATCAAAATTTTGATACCACAGCACAACCATTAGCTAAAGCTTTATTGCTTGGAAATAAGCAAGCGCTAGACAAAGAAACAAAGCAAGCATTTTCAAGAACAGGATTATCTCATATAATGGCTGTTTCTGGTTTACATGTTGGGTTTATCATTGCTCCTATTTGGTTCTTATTGCCGTATATAAGACGCCGTAAGAATGGTGCATTCATAGGGATTTCCACGATTGCCCTTATCCTAATTATCTATGCTGGTATCACAGGATTTTCTCCATCTGTAATGAGAGCGTCTGTTACAGCCATATTTTTAACTTTTGGTAAATTATTTTATAAATCGCCGAACTCGATTAATTTAACCGCTGCCGCTGCTCTATGTTTATTGATTATAAATCCCCAAGATCTATTTAATATAGGCTTTCAACTCTCTTTTTCAGCGGTATTTATCATCCTACTTATTTTACCAGTAGTACAACACTATCTACCATATTGGGTACGTGTTAGATGGTATGCAAAACCACTAATGGTCATTTTAATTTCCATTATTGTTCAGTTGGGATTATTTCCCATACAAGTATTTTATTTTGGGGAAGTTTCTCTAATAAGCCCTCTTTCAAATGCTTTGTTTGTTCCGGTATTAGGCTTGTTGATTCCTTTAAGTATTTTCGGCACCATCCTTGGATCGATATTCCATTCGGTAGGAATTTGGTTATGCGCTCCACTAGATATATTTCTTAGGTTGATGTATAATTTTGTGACTTATACTTCAAACTGGGAATGGGCTTGGATGGAGGTTGGCACTCCTAGTTGGTTGATTTTTCCTTTTTGGCTGTTTCTACTTTTTAGTTTGGCAAGTATGCGACTCCCTCCGCTTCGATGGAAAATGCTTACAGTTTGTTTAGGCATATTTTGTGTTATTCAAATTCAAACCCTTTCAAATCAACTAAAAACCAAACCTCTTACCATAACTTATTTTGATGTTGGCCAGGGGGATGCAGCGCTTATTCAAACCCCAAATGGTGCCAATGTACTTATTGATGCTGGGATTTGGAGTCCAACATATAACTCGGGCTCATCTATTATAATTCTGGATTTGAATACTCTTCTAATCTTTATGCCTCCTATCATCAGCTTGCAAAACATCATAAAATTCCTGTACGCTCTGTACAAGCGGGAGAGGTATTAGATATTGATGAATCTATACTTTTCCTAGTGTTAGCTCCTGAGGGTGGTCGGTTTAATAGCGATCCAAACCAGCATTCCGTGGTTGTAGAAGTTATTTATAAACACACAGAATTTTTATTTACTGGGGATGCTGAAGAGGCTCAAGAACACCGGTTGTTAGAAAACTATGGGAATCTGTTAGATACGGATGTGCTTAAAGTTGGGCATCATGGAAGCAAAACCAGTTCTAGTAATGCCTTTATAGCCACAACTACTCCTATTTTTTCAATCATTTCTCTTGGTGAAAAAAATCGGTTCAATCACCCTCATTCAGAAGCAATTCAAAGAATTAAAGAATCTGATAAAGACATTTATTTTACCTGTCGTGATAAAGCTATTGTCATACAATCGGATGGGGAAAAAATATGGCGAAGAAAATGGGAATGACTCTTTTATTATAATATCTATAAAAGGAATCGGGAACGCTCCAATAAAAAATGTATATTTAAGGTTCTGAAATTCCGAAATTCTACATGGCTACATCAAAAGAAAAAAGACCGATTATTATAAAGGGAGCTCGAACACATAACTTAAAAAATGTGGGTGTAGAAATTCCTAGAAACAAACTTACCGTAGTTACAGGAGTATCGGGTTCTGGGAAATCTAGTTTGGCTTTTGATACCATCTATGCCGAAGGCCAACGACGGTATGTAGAAAGTCTCTCGAGTTATGCGCGACAGTTTTTAGAACGAATGGATAAACCAGATGTCGATTTTATGCAAGGCATTTCCCCAGCTATGGCTATTCAGCAAAAAACCACAACCACAAATCCACGATCAACGGTAGGAACCACTACCGAAATCTACGACTACCTTCGGCTACTTTTTGCACGAATTGGAACTACCTTTTCTCCTAAATCTGGCAAGCCTGTAAAAAAAGATTCTCCTCGAACAGTAATTAAAGAATTGCTGGATACCCAAGAGGAAGGAACTCGCTTCTATGTGTTATATGCCATCCCCCATCACCAAAAAGCAAAACTAGATGATGAACTTCGAGTACTTAAAGAAAAAGGCTTAACTCGACTACTACATAGTAGAAACGAATCCATTGTTGATCTCACTACAGACGCTATCAATACAACATTTAAAGCCAAAGATTACCGCGTATTGATTGATCGTTTGGTATTAAAAAATGAAGATGCGATCATATCTAGAATAGCCGATTCCCTTGAAACAGCGTTTAGAGAAGGCGCCGGACGTTGCTCTATAAAAATTAAAAATGGTGCTGAACACCAATTTTCTGAACGCTTCGAAATGGATGGAATGGAATTTGTAGAACCTACTCCTCAAATGTTTTCTTTCAATAATCCGTTTGGTGCATGCCCTAAATGCGAGGGATTTGGTAAAGTAACAGGAATCGATGAAGATCTTGTGATTCCAAATCATGATCTAAGCATTCGAAATAATGTAATTGCACCGTTTAGTTCGCCTAAATTCAGTAGTCATTTAAGGGATTTAATTAAAGTTTCGGCTCGAGAAAAAATTCCCATCGACCTCCCTTATAAGGATTTATCTAAAGACGTTAAAAATATTATATGGCGTGGAAAAGACGAATATATTGGTATTTGGAAGTTTTTTGATGAGGTAAAAGCCCAAAATTATAAAGTACATATGCGTGTACTTTATTCACGGTATCGGGGCTACAGTAGATGCCCAGAATGTGAAGGATATAGAATCCGGAAAGATGCACAATATGTGAAAGTGGGTGAAATGCATGTGGGAGAAGTTTCGGAATTAACCATTGGTCACGCCCGTGCCTATTTTGATGAATTACAAATCACTGATTTCGAACAACAAGTTGCAGGGCAAATAGTATTTGAAATCAGAAAACGTCTTAGATTTTTAGATGAAGTTGGACTGGATTATCTCACCTTAGATCGACTAGCAAATACTTTGAGTGGGGGTGAATCTCAACGAATAAATTTAGCTAATGCTTTAGGGAGTTCATTAATTGGTAGTATGTATGTACTCGATGAACCCACTATTGGACTGCATCCTCGCGATAATGATCGCTTAATAAAGATTTTAGAATCATTACGTGATATTGGAAATACTGTGCTGGTGGTGGAACATGACCCTGAAATGATGAAGGCCGCAGATAATATTTTGGATATAGGCCCTTTCGCAGGCGTCCATGGAGGTGAAATTGTATATGCTGGTTCCTATGAACATATATTAGAAGCGAATACCCTGACTGGTAAATTTTTAAGTGGCCGCAAAGAAATCCCTTTACCATCTAATCGTAGAAAAGGGAATGGAAAAAAAATCACCTTAGAAGGAGCCAATGAACATAATCTCAAAAATATTAATGTTGAGTTCCCATTGGGTAAAATGGTAGTGGTTACGGGGGTATCAGGTTCTGGAAAATCTACTTTGGTGCACGATACCTTATATGGGGGTATCAAAAAACATATTGGGGCATACAACCAGAATGTTGGAAAATTTCGAGATTTATTTGGATTAAGTTCCGTGCATAACGTTGAGATGGTTGATCAAAGCCCAATCGGGCGATCATCAAGATCGAACCCTGCTACCTACACCAAAGCCTTTGATGGAATCCGCGATGTATTTGCCTCTACACGACAAGCTAAAATTATGGGTTATACCACAGGTCATTTTTCCTTTAATGTTCCGGGTGGGCGTTGTGAAACCTGCCAGGGCGAAGGCATCCAAAAAATTGAAATGCAGTTCATGGCCGATATTGAACTTACGTGCGAAGCATGTAATGGTACGCGGTATAGATAAGATGTTTTGAATGTGAAATATCGTGGACAAAACATTCATAACGTACTAGAAATGCCTATCTCCGAAGCACTCGATTTTTTTGTTGATGAGAAGACCATTGTAAATAAACTGAAACCATTAGAAGATGTTGGGCTCGGTTACTTAAAGCTTGGTCAATCAGCAACCACACTATCAGGTGGAGAAGCACAACGCGTGAAATTAGCTCGATTTTTGAGTAAAACTTCTACCGAACACACTCTTTATTTCTTTGATGAGCCAACAACGGGTCTCCATTTCGAAGATATTGCAAAACTTCTAGATGCATTCAATGAACTTGTGAATGCAGGTCACTCCGTGATTATAATAGAACACAACTTAGATGTGATTAAATGTGCAGATTGGATAATTGATGTTGGACCCGAAGGAGGCTTTGGTGGGGGTCAGATTGTAGCAACGGGAACTCCTGAAGACATCATGAACGTAGAAGAAAGTCATACTGGAAGGTTTTTGAAGGAATATTTGGCATAAAAAAATGCTCAGTTAAACCGAGCATAAAATTTACTTTAAATATAAATCTCTAAAATTTGTGATTGGATACCACCAAGATTTGTAAAATGATATCCACCATTTTTTATGTTCTTGATAAGAAATTTCATTTAAAACATACAATCGCTTACTATCTAAATATTTTTTATAAAATTATAATGTTTATGTTAGTAATTGCAATAACCTTGAGAAGTTTTATAAAGAGGTGTTTCTGTCTACTGATGATTTAAGTGTGACATTGGAATCACAGATTGAAAGAATATTTAATCGGAACTTAAAAATTGGATGATTATCAAAAAAAATTATTGATTTACTTTTATTGTAAAATAGACAATCCAATTATTGATTCATGTAATAAAATCAACTTAAATACACCACGGTACAGCCTGCGCCGCCTTCATCTTCGTTCGCCAATGAAAAGCTTTTAACATCAGTTCTATCAGCTAAGTATTTATGGATGTGCTCTTTTAAAGCTCCTGTTCCCTTTCCATGTATAATTTCAACCTGATTCAAACCTTTATATACCGCCTTATCTAAATATACGGTCATTTCATCTAACGCTTCATCCACACGTTTACCATGTAAATCTAATCGTTGCGAAATAGCCTCTTTTAAGGATGTATCCGATACCATATTATAAATACGCAACGATTGTTTTTTTGGTTTAGGAGGCTCCACTTTAACCAGATTTTTGTACTTGGTTCTAAGCCGTAATCCGTCGGCTTGTACGGTGGCATTATTTCCTTTGTGATCGATGAGTTTACCAGTAGTGTTTCCATCCAAAAATCGTACAAAATCGCCTACCATTGGGGGTTTATTACTTTTTTGAAAGGGCGCCTCACGTTGTTCTTTAACTTCTTCTAGAGAGCTTTCTATCTTCGCTTTTTCCTTCTCAATATCAGCCCTTATTTTCTTTATTTCCTGCTTATTGGTTCTTTTTTCCTCAATGATTTGTTCAACCGCTTTTTCAACTTTACGATTGGCATTATCCATGATAGATTTTGCTTCTTTTAGTGCTTTTTCACGAATTTTATCGCGTTCTCGATGTAGGGATTCCAGCTTTTGCTTGTATCGGTTTTCGTTAACTTGTGCGCGTTTTAAAATATCTTGATTTTTTTGGCGCAATTCTTCGGCAGATTGGGCCTTCGCTTCTAGTTCCGCAATTAAGCCTTCCATTTTATTTTTCGATTCCCCTAACAAACCTCGCGAACGTATAAGCAGTGATGAACTTAAATGCATTCTTTCGGCAATTTCGAAGGCGTAACTACTTCCTGGAATCCCCTTTTTAAAGCGATAGGTTGGAGATAGCGAATGTTGATCAAATTCCATCGATCCATTTACCGCATTAGCATGCTCATGGGCAAACACTTTAAGGGCTCCATGATGGGTAGTCACTAAAATTTTACAGTCGTAGTTCAGTAAATATTCAATAAATGACTGGAAAAGGGCAGATCCCTCATCAGGATCGGTTCCTGCGGCGGCTTCATCAATTAAAATAAGGCTGTTTTCTCGTAATCGATCTTGGGTTTCTCGCATCCACAATAACCGAGACGAAAACGTGCTAAGATCATTTTCTATAGATTGATCATCCCCTAAATCAACAAAAATTCCATTAAATACGGGTAGTTCTGAGGTGGGATCCACAGGAATTGCATAACCAGATTGCATCATCAATGCACAAATTCCTACCGTTTTCATAGCTACAGATTTTCCACCAGCGTTAGGTCCTGTTATCATTAAGCAATGTTCATCTTCGGTAAGCTCAAGATCTAGAGGAATTATGGGTGGGCGATCTTCTTTTTTTAGAGTGAGATTTTTTAATTTTAAATTTGGATTGTATGCCTGCCGTAATTTGGTAAACCCAGAGTGCGAAATGGTAGGAATTTCTGCCTCTAATTGGTTGGATATTTTTGCTTTGGAAGCAATAACATCTAGTTCTGCTAAGGTTTCAATATTTTGTAAAATATACCCTCGATGCTCCCGAACGTGATGAGTTAGTTCCTGTAAAATACGCTCGATTTCTTGCTGTTCCTCGGCCTCATATTGGCGGATTTCGTTATTTAGATGAAGAGCCTCTACTGGTTCAAGATATACAGTTTGCCCTGTAGACGAAACATCATGAATAAACCCCTGAATTTGGCGTTTATACTCTGCTTGTATAGGAATTACCATCCGTCCATTGCGTATAGTCGCACCTTCATCACTCGCCATACCATCTTTTACAGCGTTTCGCATCATCTTATTAATGGTGGAACGTAACTCATTTCGCTTAGAGTTAAGCCGCTTTCTTATACTCTTTAATTCCGGACTGGCATCATCCCGTAAATCCCCAGTATCTGTTACTTTCCCTTTTATATAAAGCTCTAATTCCTTAACTGGAATTAGCTGTTCTGCAATTTCCCTCAATGTTGGGGTGCGCTCTTCTTTGTCTCGAATATATTTTTTTGTGATTCGAGCAGTAAAACAAACTTTAAGAATATCACGAAAAGCATACAGAGGAATAATGGCTCCATAGGCACGGGCAGTATCCATATGTGGCCGGATATCTGGAAGTTCAGAAATAGGAAAAACATCGGGATCATAAAGGAGGTTCATCATTTCGCTCGTTTGGGCTAATAACACCCGAACCCTGTCTTTACGATTTGTTGGCCTTAGTTCCGCAATAAGTTCTGCTGAGCGCACAGACTGTGTAACACCCAGCGTTGCTTCGCGAAGGTGTTCAAAACCTAATTTATCTAATACGTTGTCTGGATAAAACTCCATCAAAAAATAATTGTACTTTATGAGGTATATAATCTTTAAAGATAAACCTAATTCTTGGCCTATGAAATTCCCTATTTTCCAAGTTGATGCGTTCACCAATTCTTTATTTGGAGGAAATCCTGCAGCGGTGGTACCATTAAAGTCGTGGCTTCCCGCCGAAATGATGCAAAACATTGCCATGGAAAATAACTTATCAGAAACGGCCTTTTATGTGGAAGAATATGGTGCATTTGGATTAAGATGGTTTACTCCAGAGGTAGAAGTTGACCTATGTGGACATGCTACATTAGCTACAGCACACACATTGTTTAAAGAATTGGGATACATGCACAACGAACTTAAGTTTGATACTCAAAGCGGTCGTTTATCCGTGCGTAAAAAAGACGATGGATATGTAATGAATTTCCCATCGGTAATTTCGCACCCAGTTGAACCACCTTCTATTCTATTCGAAGCTCTAAAAATAGACCAAACCCAACAGGTATTTAAAAGTGATGATTACCTTGTGGTACTAGAGAAAGAAGAAGAGGTTGAGCGTTTACAACCAAATTTTCGACTCTTAAAAGAAGTGGATGCACGTGGAATTATAGTTACTGCACCCGGCAATCAAGTAGATTTTGTATCCCGATTTTTTGGGCCACAAGTGGGTATAGATGAAGATCCAGTTACTGGTTCCGCACATACCAAACTAACGCCATATTGGGCAAATCGATTGAATAAAAATGAACTGTCTGCCCATCAAATATCCAAAAGAAAAGGGGAACTTTGGCTCAAATATGTTGAAAATCGTGTTGAAATAGAAGGAAAAGCGGTGACTTATCTTCGGGGAGAAATAGAGCTTTAATGGAGATAGTTATTTTAATAATAATTGGAATCGTAGGCGGGCTTGTAGCCGGTTCTATGGGTGTGGGCGGAGGTATTATTTTTACACCGGTGTTATTCGTTCTGTTTGATGAAGCGGGCATCGAAAATTCCGTTCAATGGTCGGTAGCAAGTGGCTTGTTATGTACTTTTTCGACTGCATTATCTAGTACGATACGCCAATAAAAATATTTATGTGAAGGAAGGAATTTATTTAGGGTTTTTTGGAATAATTGGCGTTAGTTTAGGAAAATGGGTTCTTACTTCAGGGTACTATCAACGAGAGCAATTTGTAATTTTCTTTAGCTTAATTTTATTCTATGCAGCTTTTATGATGTTCAATAAAGGGCGCAACAGAAATGATGAATCCCATGATAGCGATACCGTATTTGATGCCAAATCAGCTTTTATGACTGGTGGGATAGGTGGCAGTATTGCTACCCTTGCAGGAGTTGGAGGCGGAAGTATAATGATTCCAATAATGAATGTTTTATGTAAACAACCATTTAGAAAAGCCGTAAGTATTTCGCATTTTGGAATGTGTATTCTGATTTCCGTCGGCTTAATACTATTAGGCACAGAAGATGTATCTACCTCTGGAATATCAGCTTATCATATAGGATACATTGATTTAGGTGCTGCATTCCCGCTAGCATTTGGGGGATTGATTGGTGCAAATTTTGGAACCATTATTAACCATAAAATTCATAGAAAATACCTACAATGGGGATTTACAATTCTAGCCACAGGCATGGCTAGCCGTTTACTTTGGAGTGTATTTGGTTAGTACTCGTTAGCTGTTTACTTTAAATAGTTTGCGTTTTCAAGAAATCACCTATCGTAAAACATGTGCACAAGACTTCGACAAATGTGTTGAGGTGCGTAGCAACTCATCCCAACCCTCACTAAATTCAATAGTTAAAACCAACTGAACTTAGCCCGGCACGTTGTATGCCATTTAAAAAAACAAAACAGAAAAGATGTTTCATATCGTAATTCACTGTAAACCAAAAAAGGATAATGAGGAATTCTATGGAAAAGTAATCGGTGCTTACGCCTCAATTCTGATAGATTATAAGGACTATGATGGTGTGATGATATTGTCAAAATATTACGTGGACGAAAATGGATGGGAAATAATTGAAGTTGACGATGAGTATTTCACGTTCGAAAACAAGGAAGATTTACCTGACGACTATCAACAGTATTTTGACGAATTGGCTGAATATGGGTATTCAATGATCTTTAACGCTTATGACAGCGAAGAAGACGATGAAGAAAAATAAAAACAGCACACACAAAACCTAAACTGCATTAAAACGCAGTTTAGCCTAACCGTTCAAAAACAATCCCCCTCCCCCTCTCACTCCCCTACAGCTCTTTCTCTAGC
>JAYPYN010000064.1:10605-12823 GCA_038154605.1 Balneolaceae bacterium | reverse complement strand
GGGTGAACTCAGGTAAAGAATTATTGTAAGGTGTTTTTCCTAAGGTAGTTGGGATAAGATAAAGGGTTCCTTTATTCATTCATCAATCCGTTCAAATACTAATTCAGGGGCACCATTTAAAGCGCGTGTATTGGCATATCTTGTAACAAATATTCCCGCAACAGAAAGTATTACCGTTCCTATTATGGCTATGATCATATTCATAAGAGACGTACTTTTTTGAATGTCATAGACAGGTATCATCACAATTTCTTGATAGGTATTTTTTTGATATCGGATTGGAATAACACCTTTATCCATAATTTTTTGTGCCATTTGAACTGATAGCGACAGTCTTCTCTCAATAGTATCGCCATCTGAGTTTGTGAAATTTAATACGACATAACCATTACTTTGGGCAGCAATTTGTTTGATGTCAAAATCCATTACATCTGCTGCAATGCTTTGTCCATTATT
Source organism: Balneolaceae bacterium (assembly GCA_038154605.1). Taxonomy (GTDB): domain Bacteria; phylum Bacteroidota; class Rhodothermia; order Balneolales; family Balneolaceae; genus HXMU1420-13. Next base: position 12,367 of record JAYPYN010000064.1, on the reverse strand, counting down.
AAAAGTATGGATCGTTCCTCTATAAACATTAAGCTGTTGGATACTTATAAAGGCTAGATAACAAGGAAAAAGCCAAAGAAGGTATAATAAACGGTATTTCATAGGTTAAAATTAATCGAATTTAGAGTAGGCTGAATTGGTTTAGTATAAAATTTTTTGTGTTGGTGAACATATACTAGTACAAAATATCACTGTAAATCATCATTCATACATTTTGATATTTTGAGTGGTTGTTTGGTACAATGCTGGATCCCATATTAAGCGCTGCTGATAATCTTCTTGCATATGATTTGCACTCATGTGGAGCCAAAAAGCAACGGGTAATTTATCGAAAAAGACGGCTTGCACAGAAGTATGATTGTCATAAATCGAAGTGCCAAAATCTATTCCGCTAAGCATGCCCATTCGTGCATCGTAAAAAGCTCCATAATTGGAGAAGCTTCTAGTGATCGAAACTGAATTCGAAGCCCAGCCCATTTTTTCTTTTATATTTTCAGATACCTCCTCATTGATGATTTTATTATTCCATAGTTGAGATAAAAGACTGGTAATATCTGATGCAGTCGTTTGAGGGAATAAGTGTAAAGCATCTCTTTCCTGTATGAAACTTAGATTTATTCTATCCTTACTCATAATTTCCATTCTTAAGGTATTTAATGAATCATTTTGAAAATAAGTTGATGCTGTTTCAATCATTAAGGAAAATAAACTATTCCGATTTGCTGAAGAGTTTGAACCGTAATAGTTCTGGATTGGCTTTTCTAAAATTGGGGCTAGATTTGTTGCTATTGTAGAATAAATACCTAAATACGGAACGGGCATTTCTGTATGTGAAAGGGCTAATTCATTCATCAACACCTTAAGGTTATTTTCTCCTAGTTTAAACCAGAAAAAATCGGCAATTGCTAATGAATTGAATTCTACCATGGCACGCATTGCATCATCAACCGTGAAAGAGAAAGTATTCTTGGTTAGAGATGTAATGGCTGCTTCATGTGCATTTTCATTTATAATTGGCAATGCAAATTGTTCTATTTCTTGTAATTCAATTAAATCATCAGGATTTAGAATTCCTAGGTTAATTTGGCGTTCATATTCTATAAGTAAGAAAATATTTCCCAAAGCTCCCATTGTACGAGGAATATCAGCACCGTAGAATATTCCAGAGTCAGGATTGTCAATATTGTAAGATACTATGGACACAAACTCGGGTTTTTTACCAATAAATTCAGTGAGTGTTTTTAAGGAGTAAGTATTTTCTATGTATTCAGCTCCATCTGCCATACCATCGGCATTTTGGAAAAGACTTTTAAATGCAGAGTAATTAAGTCCAATTACCATGGCGAAAATACCTGCTGCAGCAACTACAAAAACCAGTATAAATTTGAATGCTCTCTTCAATGCGTCTTGTTTTTATTTCAAAAAATAAAGATACGAGAAATATCGGTTCGATATTTAAAAAGGATCATTCAAGTTAAGTTTTCAAATATGGTATTACAGCATTCCAGAACTAATTAGTTGCATAATATTTCCACATAATAATGCGCCAAATGTACCTACTCCGTATCCTAAAACCGCTAGTAATACACCAACGGGAGCTAATGCTGGTGAAAAAGCCGAAGCCACTATAGGAGCGGATGCTGCACCTCCAACATTGGCTTGAGATCCTACGGCAGTAAAGAAAAATGGAGCTTTTATAATTTTGCCAACAATAAGCAACACTATCACATGGATAATAATCCAGATAAATCCAATAATAAAG
>JAYPYN010000064.1:9801-10595 GCA_038154605.1 Balneolaceae bacterium | reverse complement strand
AAGTATCCAGGAACATCAGCAAATGCAGTTAAATCCATTTTCATACCAATAGTCATTACCAATATGTAAAGGAATAAGCTCCCTAATTTAGATGCTCCAGCTCCTTCAAGTTCACGTTGTTTGGTAAACGACATTGCAAAACCGCCTAAGGTTGCTGTAACTACAATCCAGAAAAAAGAGGAGTTGAAACTTAGTTCACTTAAAGTCTTAGAGTTTTCATCTACCCAAGGTGCAATTATATCGCCTAGCATATGTCCAATCGCAACAATTAGAAAGGCAATGGCTCCCATTTTTACCAAATCAACCAATGTTGTAACTTTTGCAATACTAGCTTGGTAGTCTGCCACATTTTTCTTTAAAGTTTCTATGGCAGATGAGTCGGCTTTAAACCATTTATCAATCGTTTGACTCATACCTGCGCCGTAGAGTATAAAGGCCATCCAAATATTAGCCACTATTATATCTACAGTAATCATTGCGCTAAATAGATTATCGCTTGCTTCAAATATTTCGAACATAGCAGTTTGATTAGCGCCACCACCAATCCAACTGCCTGCAACAGTTGCTAATCCTCTCCAAACCTCATCGGGGCCCGCACCGGCGGTAATTTCTGGATTAATAGCTCCTACTATCATCAATGCGAGTGGTCCACCAATAATAATACCCGTTGTACCCGCAAAAAACATCGCTACGGCTTTCCATCCAAGGTTTATTATTGCTTTGATATCGATACTAAGGGTTAAAAGAACCAAACTCGCAGGTAGTAGATACCTTGAAGCCATATAGTATAAATT
>JAYPYN010000064.1:0-9791 GCA_038154605.1 Balneolaceae bacterium | reverse complement strand
TCTTTTGGATCTATGATCCCTAATGAGGTAAAAATGGATGGGATGAAGTAACAAAGCAAAAGAGATGGAACAAATGTATAGAATTTTTTCCATGATGGATTTTTGCTGTGTGAAGTTATAAAAATGGCTGCTAGTACAGACATCAATAAGCCGAAGACCACAGCATCGTTAGTAAATAGAGGCATTGGCATTAATCAGATTTTTATTGCCATGAGAATAAGAAGATGAATGAATAGATTCAAAAAAAGAAAAAAAATCTAGCATTAATTGAATAACTAACAAATAAAATAATGGTTTTCAATAAACTCTGATTATTTTAGGAATTAAAAATTCTATTTAGAAAACTCACTCTTTTCTTATGATTGTATCAAAATTTGGCGGTACTTCAGTTGGCTCTTATGAAGCGATGCAACTTAGTGCCTCAATTGTGGCTGATAACCCCGAACGAAGATTAATAGTAATTAGTGCTACATCAGGAACTACCAATAATCTCGTTGCTCTTGAAAATCCAACTATTAGTTCAACGAACCGAGAGCAATTACTCATAGATATCGAAAACCGTCATCTAGGTATTATTTCCAATTTAAAAGAAAGAAAATCGGCTCTTTTTACGTTTCAAAGGCAATTTTCTGAATTAAGAGCGCATTTAGATCAGTTTGGGAGAGACAAACGTTGGAAAGATATACTCTATGCTTTTGGGGAATTAATGAGTACGCGAATCTTTCTAGAAGTATTAAAAGAGACTAATGTAAAAGTTGAGTGGTTAGATGCTCGGAAAATCATAAAAACAGATTCAACATTTGGCAATGCAATCCCAGATTTAGAGGCAATAAAGAAAAAAGCAGATACTTTAATTGACAAAAATACGGTGTATTTAACTCAAGGCTTTATTGGTTCGGATATATTTGGTTCAACTACAACGCTTGGCAGGGGGGGAAGTGATTATTCTGCTTCTTTATTTGCAGAAGCAGTAGATGCCGAACTTCTAGAAATTTGGACGGATGTTGCTGGAGTTTATACCACCGATCCTAGACTAGTAACTACCGCTCAATCGATCACAGAAATCACTTTCGATGAAGCAGCCGAGCTTTCCATATTTGGTGGAAAAGTGTTACATCCTGCTACCATAAAGCCAGCTATGAGAAGTGATATTCGGGTTAGGGTAGCGGATAGCAAACGACCCGAATTGCCAGGAACGGAGATTGTCACAAAAACGGATAAAGAGCCAGTTGTAAGGGCTGTTTCACTACGTAAAGAGCAAACATTACTTACTGCTCGTAGTCTTGATATGCTGCATCAACATGGATTTCTTGCAAAATTATTTCATGTTCTCGCCGAAAACCAAATCTCTGTTGATCTTGTAACCACATCTGAAGTAAGCGTGTCACTCACTCTAGATACCGCAGTAAAAGCCTCCAATAAGGTACACCTAACCGAGAAAGTATTCCGCCAGTTAAATGAATTTTGTGATATAGAGGTTGAAAAGGATTTGTCATTGGTTGCAATTATAGGAAACCGCTTGAATGTGACTTCCGGAATTAGTGGCCAAATATTTAGTTTACTCAAAAACTATAACATTCGGCTAGTATGCCATGGAGCATCGGCATACAATTTATGTTTTCTTGTTAATGAAAAAAGTGGAGAGGAAATTGTTAAATTGATACACGCAAATTTTATAGAATAATATCACTTTCATGAAAATATCTGTAATAGGTACGGGAAAAACAGGGAGTAAGGTTGTTGATCTTTTAGGAGAAAACGTGTTAGACACTTTCGATGAAAACAATCCACCTACCGTTGATAAACTTAAAAAAGCAGATGCCATTATCATTTTTGTACCAGGTACTGCAGTAGTCAATATCATTGATGTAGTACTTGCCTCAGGGGTTCCCACTGCATGGGGCAGTACGGGCTTTGAATGGCCTGAAGATTTAAATCGTAAAGTACAATCCATGCGTTCGAAATGGGTATTGGCAAACAACTTTAGTTTAGGCATGAATCTAATTCGAAAAGCCATAGAAAGTATGAGTGCTGGATCTGTAATCTTGAATAATCCTAGTTTTAAAATTCATGAAGTACATCACATACACAAGAAAGATGCGCCGAGCGGAACAGCAATTTCTTGGAAAAACTGGCTTAATCAACCTGTAGAAATTACTTCGGAAAGAGAGGGGGATGTTTATGGTATTCATGAGTTAATCATTAAAACTGAAACTGAAAAAATCACTTTATCTCATGAGGCTCTTGACAGATCTATTTTTGCCGAGGGGGCAATTTGGGCAGCAAACCAATTAGTTTCTAATGAGCAATTAATCTACGGAGTTCATACTTTTGGGGAATTATTCGATATAGCTACCCATGCCTAATTCTTTATCAAATTTTCCACTCTGGACTGCTGTAGTTACCCCAATGAACGACTATGCTGAAGTCGACTTTGAAAGCTTGGAATCGGTTTTAAAAGAACAAGAACATGCTGGAAACGCGGTTTTAATTTTAGGGAGTACCGGAGAAGGTTTAAATCTAACCTTACATGAAAAGCGGGATATTGTCCAGTTTACTAAGGCATTAGATTTGGTGGTACCTATAATGGTAGGGATTGGAGGTTTTAACCTAGAAGATCAAATTGGATTTATTAAATATTGTGATGAATACGATGTAGATGCTTTTTTATTGGTGAATCCATTGTATTCCAAACCAGGGAAAGAAGGGCAGTATGTGTGGTTTCGTTCCTTAATGATCGAGACGGATACCCCATGTATGATTTACAATGTACCTTCGAGGACTGGAAGCAAAATTCATCCAGAAGTTCCAGCCCGTTTGTATAATGAGTTTGGAAATTATTTTGGTTTGAAAGAAGCAAGTGGAAGTTTAGAAGATTTCAACGCTTTTTTTAAAGCAGAACCAAAAGCGCCTTTGTTTTGTGGGGATGATAATTTGATTCGCGAATTTATAGATTTAGGGGCTCGAGGTCATGTATCGGTGGCTTCTAATGTTTGGCCAAAAAAAACAAACACATACTTAAGGTTAGCCTTACAAGGGGAAACTGAAAATCTATTTGATAAATGGGTGCATTGTGTAAATTTATTGTTTGATGCACCAAGTCCTATACCTGTGAAATCATTATTATTCCATAAAGGGTGGATTAATTCCGATCAGGTTCGATTACCTCTTGTAAGAGAAGATTTAACACAACAGACTGAAGAAGCGTTACTTGAAGCTGATAGATTGTTGAACAATTGGGATGGTTTTGAGAAGTGAATTCTTTTTATCGTTCCTTCATACGATAATTGGTTAACTCCACACCGTTAATTTCTCTCTTGTTTTCTTTTATTACAAAAAAACCTTGTGATTCAAAAAATGGTCGAGCAGTAATACTAACATCTGATATTAGCTTATAATAACCTTGTTGGAGTGATTCTAATTTTAAATGATTGTAGAGTTGTGTTGCAATACCTTTTCTATGATAATCAGAATGGACATAAAGAAAATCTACATAATCCGCTTCGTCTAATGCCGCTAAGCCTACAATCACATGATCGATCTCTGCTACTATTGAGTACTGATTCGTAATTAATCGTTTCCACCGATCTGTATTATGAACGGAAGAGGTCCATGCGTTAATTTGATTTTCAGAATAGTCTTCGCTACAGGTTTCAGAAATCGTATGCACAAATAGTTCTTGTAGTTTTATCAAATCTACAAGATCAGTTCTTCGTAAGGATATGTTCATTGTGAAGTCATTAAGGGAATTATAACATTGAATATAAAGCGTATATCAAATAATACAAATGCTTTAAATAAATAATAAACATTGCTCTAATCAATCAAAATATTAAAGCTATCATCTACTTCTAATTTAATCTCAAATATTTGTTTGATGGTCTTCTTAATCTATTCTGAAGAATTCATAGCATCGAGACCATGTTGCAAATTCTTTTGGCTCAATTTGAATATGATGATATAATTCTGGGCTGATGACATGTTTCCATCCCCAAAGGTTAATTTTGTTTGACTGAAAGCTAGCTGTTTCCCGTATCCCAATTTTTTCTATGGAATGGAGTAATTCCCATTGGGCATTAACACATTGCTTACCGTTAATGTGATCCATAAAAAATTGGTGTTCTGTTTGCTTATTGAAATGTATTTCATTGTCATTAAAGGTAAATACATTGCTGGGATTTACCGTCTCTTTAGAACCTTCTCTGCGTATTTGGAAAGGAAATGTAAGAGAATAACTAGGTGAAATAGGATCATGATTAATAGCTAAAAAATTGTGAATATATTCATCGATCTTAATTTTTTTTTCACCCGTATTCTCAAGTAAATATTCTACAGTAAATGTGTTTTCTTTTAGTATGATTTCTTTATTTAGCACATAGGCATAGCCATCTAATACATCAGATTTACATTTAATGATCAATCTGTTATTGGTAGGTATAACATTAAAGTTGGCTGGCTTTATTTCGTATTTCATAGAGTAATCAGTGGGACACCTGGATTTTTTTATAAGACCCACACCAATTTTATGAAACCATTTTTCAATTTCTACATGTTCATAATCTAAAAACTCATTGTATAAACCCGCACCGAGTTGTAGACTTTCTGTGGCGGATGGATTTTCAATGGTTGTAATTTGAATTCCATCAAAAAAGATCTCAAAAATTTTACCTGTCCAATCAAATCTTGATGACTTATACCCATGTAAAGGATGAGCGATTTTTATTTTTAGTTGTTTATTATTTAAAGTATAAATCATTTAAAAACAGTATTAAAAAAAGATAAAAGGTGTGAGATGCCTATACATTGTTAAGAGATTAAGACTAAAAAGAATCTTTCAATGTTAAGAATTAATACTGTATTCACTATGTGCATATTTTTTTGGGGTAATCCCCTCATATTTTTTAAAGAGTCTAATGAAATAATTAGGGCTACTAAAACCTACCGCATACGCGGTCTCTTTAATGGATAAATTATTTTCCGTAATTAATTTTTTTGCAAGAGCTATTCTTTCATGTATTATCAATTTATATGGAGATATTCCAATTTCTTTAACAAATACTCTATAAAAGGTTGCTTTACTCATGTTTGAAACTCTAATTAAATCTTTAATGTGAATTTCCCTATGAATATTTTCCTGTATAAAATTAATCATAGCCGAAAAAGGATTGCTATTTTTATGAGATATTGATTCATTTCTCAATCTCTCAACGCAATATAATTGACTAGCGCGTTTGATAAGTTTGTTAATCAATAATTTTACTCTCTTATCTTTATTTTTTTCAGATGATATTGATAAACCGATAATTTTTTGATGTAAAGCAATTAAATTATTACTGTTATTAATCAGTAAGGGTTGTTCTAAAACATCGCTATGGTCGTAAAGTGTATTCTGAACATTATGTTCACTAATCTTATTAAGCTGTTTGGTAGCGTAATTAGTATCAATAATAACTGCAGAGCACTGTGTTGGAGAACTAAAACTAGCTTCCGGGAAATCAATTTTTAGTTCATAATTGTTTGGTACAATGATGGTGTTCCCTGGGATATACTTTCTTTCTATGCCATCATTAAAACGTACTTTTTTTACTCCTCTAAGCATCGATGTTACGGTAAAACCTTCAAAAGTGATGGGTAGCTTCGCTATCTCTTTTCGAGTTTCATATACATGAAGTTCACACGTTTCTAAATTATAACCCCGTTTTTGTTCAATTAGATCAACTACTTTGTTTGAAGGTGTTAATGGTAAGGCGGAATTTTTAAACATTGTTGTAAGATATTGTCTGTAATTAAAACTAAAATGAGACAAAAATGCTATTCTTAATTATAAAACGATTTTGTTTTAAGATTTGAAATGTATGATTATTAGTCAATGATATGAAAAACATATTTAATCGGAATAAATCACTAATAAATTTTAATTATGAATAAGAACGAAACGGCAATTGTGCTAATCGAATTTCAGAATGATTTTACTTCAGAAGGTGGAATTTTTCATGACGCAGTAAAAGGAGTTATGGATGCAAATAATATGCTATCCAACACCATAGAATTAGTAAAAAAAGCAAGAAATGAAGGTGTACAAGTGATTTTTGTACCCATTTCTTTCACGGAAAATTATGCAGAATTAACGAGTACCCCATACGGGATTTTGAAAGGTGTTGTAGATAATGGTGCTTTCAAAAAATCTAATTGGGGCTCAGAGATTGTTGAATCGTTAACACCAGAAGATGGAGAAGTTATTATAGAAGGCAAGCGTGGTCTTTGTGGATTTCATAGTACAAACTTAGACTTTATACTAAGAAGTAAGGGTATAAAGAATATTGCGCTCGGTGGTTTTCTAACTAATTGTTGTGTAGAATCGACTATGCGTACTGCTTATGAAAATGGATATAATGTTATAACACTTACCGATTGTTGTGCAGGTTTAAGCATGGAAGAACATAATAATGCTATCGAAAAAGACTTTCCTATGTTCAGCGAACCAATGACAAGTAATGAGTTTTTGAATGTTGTCGCAGGTAAAGATGAACTTGTGATGGAAGGAAAAGCCTACGATTAAGGTTCTTAAATTATATTTATGAAGAGGGGATGTAACTATATTCTCTCTTTTTTTATGCATTTTTATCTTTTTTATGTCTCAGCTCAAAGTATCAACCTCATTCTTAGAAGAATTAAGCCATTCTTTGGAGGGTGAATTTTTCCATAATGAACTATTTCGAACGCTTTACGCTACGGATGCATCTGTATATAGAGAAAAACCAATAGGTGTAGCAGTTCCAAAAAACACAGCTGATTTAAAAAAATTAATAGAATTTGCTCGAATTCACCATCTCTCTTTAATCCCAAGAGCGGCTGGAACTTCATTAGCTGGTCAAGTAGTAGGCAATGGTATCGTAGTAGATATTACTAAACACTTCAATAAAATTTTAGAATTTAATAAAGAAGAACAATGGGTAAGAGTACAACCTGGAGTTGTACGCGATGAGCTGAACCAATATTTAAAAGAACATGGATTATTTTTTAGTCCTATTACCTCTACAGCAAATCGAGCGATGATTGGGGGAATGGTTGGCAATAATTCTTGTGGGGCTACCTCTATAGTGTATGGTTCTACCCGTGATCATGTCATTGAATTAAAGACATTACTTTCTGATGGAAGCGAGGTATGCTTTGGTTCGTTATCAAAGCAAGAATTCCAACAAAAAACTTCTTTAAACACCTTAGAAGGGGATATTTACAGAAATATCAATAATGAATTAAACGATCCTAAGGTTAGAAGCCAAATAGATAAAGAGTTTCCAAAATCTACCATTAATCGGAGAAATACGGGATATGCAGTAGATTATTTGATGAATACCTCACCATTTGTAGAAACGGATACGGAGTTCAACTTTTGCAAACTTTTGTGTGGTTCTGAAGGAACACTTGCCTTAACTACAGAAATAAAATTACATGTAGATAAAGTACAAGAGCCCTTTGATGTAATCGCAGCAATTCATTTCGACAATGTAATTGAGAGCTTGAAAGCTACTCAAAAAGCGATGGAGCATAGCCCAAGTCAATGCGAATTAATGGACAAGATTATTCTCGATTGCACAAAAGAGAATATTCAACAAAGAAAAAACAGATGGTTTATCGAAGGTGATCCAGCAGCTTTATTGATGGTTGAATTTCGGGGAAATACTATTGATGAAGCCAAAGAAAAAGCCGAATCAATGATTGCTGATTTACAGAAGGAAAAATATGGCTATGCATACCCCATTATTCTGTCTGATAAGACAAAGCAGGTTACAGATTTAAGAAAAGCTGGATTAGGTTTATTAGCAAATATCCCAGGAGATAAAAAATCCGTAGCCTGTATTGAAGATACTGCTGTTGCTTTGGAAGATCTGCCAACCTACATCGAAGAAGTTGGTGACATGTTAGACGGATTTGGGCAACAACAGGTGGTGTATGCTCATGCAGGAGCAGGGGAGTTACATGTGCGCCCTATTCTAAATTTGAAGGTTTCTAACGATGTACAACAATTTTATGAGATTAGTAAAGAATTAGCCAAAATTGTTAAAAAATATAACGGTTCGTTAAGTGGAGAACATGGTGATGGGCGATTAAGAGGAGCTTTTATTCCACTAATGGTCGGGGAAGAGAATTACCAATTATTTAAACGAATAAAAGATACATGGGATCCTGCACATATTTTTAATCCCAATAAAATTGTAGACACTCCACCAATGAATACCTCCTTGCGTTATGAGGTAGATACACCAGAAAAAGAAGTAGCTACCGTATTCGATTTTTCACATACAGGGGGAATTTTACGCGCTGCAGAAAAATGTAATGGCTCTGGAGACTGCCGAAAACTTCCTTTATCGGGAGGAACTATGTGCCCGAGTTTTCAAGCAACAAGAAATGAAAAGGATACAACACGTGGTAGAGCTAACACCTTACGCGAATTTTTAACAAAAAGTGAAAAATCAAACCCTTTCGATCATCCAGAAATAAAAGAGGTGATGGATTTATGTCTGTCGTGTAAAGGATGTACCTCCGAATGTCCATCTAATGTGGATATGTCTAGTTTAAAAGCCGAGTTTTTACATCAATACTACAAAACTAATACTATTCCTTTACGTTCAAGGGTGTTTGCCTATATCAACGATTTAAATGAGCTAGGGGGTAAATTTCCCCGCATTTATAATTTCTTTTTAAGCAATCCAGTTTTTGCAGGAATGGCAAAAAAAATATTGGGAGTTGCACAAGAACGAACGTTACCTACCATACAAACCGATAGTCTTAAATCGTGGTACACCAAACATTACATTCCCAAAAAATCTGAAAACGGAAGCGTAATTCTATTTTGTGATGAGTTCACCAATTGGAATGATACTCATATTGGTATTAAAACCATTCAATTGTTGCAAGCCCTTAACTACGATGTGCAAATGGTAACTCATTATGAGAGTGGAAGAGCAGCAATTTCAAAAGGATTACTAAAAAAGGCAAAACATGCAGCAGAACAAAATATCTCGATATTCAAGGATCTCATTAACGATCAAGTTCCACTCATTGGCATTGAACCGTCGGCAATTTTAACTTTTAGAGATGAATATCCGCGCTTGGTGAATAGTTCTTTAGTTGAAGCGGCCAAAAAAGTATCAAAACATACATTTCTAATTGATGAATTTTTAGCTAACGAATTTAAATCGGGTAGGATTGATGTGGAGCTTTTCTCTAAACAGGAAAAAAATATTTTACTTCATGGTCATTGTCATCAAAAATCGTTGAGTGATGTAGAAGATTCGATTTCTTTATTAAGTATCCCAGAAAACTATACGGTCTCACTCATTCCATCAGGATGTTGTGGTATGGCAGGCTCTTTTGGATATGAAGAAAATCACTACGATGTAAGCCAAAAGATTGGGAACCTCGTTTTATTTCCTGCCATAGAGAAAGCCAATGAGCAAACCATTATTGCTGCACCAGGTACAAGTTGTAGGCATCAAATTAAAGAAGGAACAGAACGAACAGCATATCATCCCGTAGAAATTCTATGTGAGGCTTTACATACTTAAACGTTGTTTTTATTTTAGAAAATGATTCTATCTCCACCAACACAATACAAAAGTGCGGCTTAGTTCGGAGCCTGTGCTGAATGTATTTGAAGGAGGAGATTCGGTATTCGAGTTGTCTAATGGCTCTCATGGAGAGATAGTTTTTAATTTCCTGTATTTATATAGCAATATTTTCAACAGAACATCTAAATTCATAGAATATTTTTAATGCTGGGTGTCTTC
>JAYPYN010000063.1:7640-13062 GCA_038154605.1 Balneolaceae bacterium | reverse complement strand
GTCCCCTACTTTATGAACATTAAATAAACCCTCATCTGTTTTAGCCTTTTTAGTTACAATGTCACTAAACGTTTTCATTTCGTTACTGCCAGCACTTCTTTTTTTAGTGCTTTTAGGAACTGTTTGTTCTGAAGTGGCAGATCGGGTGGTATTACAACCCGAATACACCAACATAGCGCATAGTAATAAAAGGGCTAAATGACTAGATTTGAAATAAAAAGTATGCATAATAAGTAGTGTTTAATTGTTGCTGTAAAGTCCGACTAGATATTGGATAAAGCAAATTTTAGGTGTTAAAAGATGTGAGTTCATACACAAAAAAAATGAATACAATAATTATTTTAATGAGGCGTATATCCTACAATATTTAAACTCGTCTTAATGACCAAATTGTTATTTACGTTATTAACTTGTTTCTATTCAATGTTAGTACAAAGCCAAGAATTCATTCTTAATGGGAAAATTATAGACGGCTCTGATCAAACTCCTATTACGTATGCAGCTGTTGGTATTGCAGGTACATCTATGGGCACCATTACCAATAGTGTTGGGGAATTTGTGCTGGCTATTGATTCTACATATAAGAAATCGGAAATCTATATTTCCCATATAGCCTACCATGACACCTCGTTATCGGTAGATGCTTTTTTAAACCATCCAGTAGTTTCCTTGAACCCCCAATTAGTTCAAGGTCCTGAAGTAGTTGTTACGGCTTTAACCACAGAAGATATCGTACGCACCATGATTAAGCGTAGCCTAGAAGTTGGACAAAAGAAGCGCTGGGGAAAGGCTTTCTATCGCAAAACCATTCAAACCAATGAAACATACACCCAAGCTATAGAAATTTTTTATGATATCGAATATAGCTCCATCTTATCAAAGACGTCTTCTAATGGTTATTTTGGGTTAAATAACAAAATTTCTACCCATGGTAGAAGTGCAATTTTATCTTTTAAATCTCGGCTAGATAGCACACAATTAGACAGCACCCGAATAGATACTTCAGCTCAATTTCCTATCATATATGACTTTTTTAACTATCAATTTTTTATGGGGCTTCCAATCTCAGGTTTATCTCCTAAAAAAACACTACTGCCTTTAGATAAAGAGTTTCATCGCCATTATCATGTAAAGCGTACAAAAACGATTGGAGATTCTATTGGGGTGTTTACATTTACTCCAAAACAAAGATCCTTTATTCCCCGTTTATTTACCCCAAAAAAACAAAAGGTGAAAGCGGTAGAAGCTCAAGCATATATTCACTTGCAATCGTACGATTTACTCAAGTTCACAGCAACGTATAAAAAAATACCTGCTACAATAACTACAGGAAAAACTGATAGAACCCCAACTCTTTTTTTTGAATATAGATTCAAAGAAAATTTTATTCCTTTGTATGTTACGGTAGATACTTTTCTCGATGATATGTTCATTAAAACATCGGATGGTAGAGTACCTTTAGAAGTACTGATTAATTCAACCTTGGTATTCTATGAATATTCATCCACATACGATTCTGTATATTTTTCTAAGGCTACAACATTCCTTGAAAGCAAAAATGATACCTTGGATGTTTCTAGTACCACCTATGATCCATCTTTTTGGGAAAAAAACCGCATTTTAAAACGTACACCAGCTGAGAAAGAAGTGATGCAATTTATGGAAGAGTATGGGTTGTTTGGTGTATATGGTATAAAGCCAGAAAATTAGGTTTCTACATAATTTCTCTGTATACAAAATACCCCAAAGCTTTAGATACTGTTTTTAAAGACTTGCTTGGTTTTAAATCATCGCAAATATTCATCAAACCAATCAATCGTTTCGTCTAATAATTGCTGGAATGGTTTTGGGAAATCATTTTCTTCAAAAGGATGAGCAGTACCATAAGTGTGCCCCGCTTTTGCAATGAGTTTTATAGCTTTCTTCTTTGCTCCTGAATTACTGTATAATTCCTCTGCATGACTTTGGGGAACGGTTTCATCTTGCTTACCATGGATGAATAGAGAAGGTGCAACGACTTCCTTTACCCTATGTAATGCAATAACCCGATGTTCATTGTTTTGTGCGTCTTCAAAAACGGATTTATTAAGTGGCATTTTTTGATTAGTACGACCATTCACAATTTGGGTAACACCTTCTTTTTTCCAATCAGATTTCATTGAATCCGACCAAAATTCAAGATAGTTGGCTACAGCGCTCCAAGTTACCAAACATTGAATGACGTCAAATTCTGCAGCAGCCACAGCCGCTACATGTCCTCCTCGTGAGTGTCCAATTATTCCCATACAATCTGTATTCAAAGATGTGTGAGCATTTTTTATCCTGCCATCTTGTAATGCTTGAATTACAGAATCGATATCGTTCAGATCCTGCGAAAATGTTTGCTTAGCAAATAAATCTAATCTATCGAATTCAAATTTATTTTCGCCGATTCCATTAAGCGATAAATTGAACGCTAATACTCCATAACCGTTACGCGCTATTTCTTCACATGCATCTGGAAAAGCTCCCCAATCTTTGAATCCTTTAAAACCATGAATAAACAAAATTACAGGATACATTCTGGAGGCTCCGCTTATTGGAGAATATAAATCCCATCGGATGGGATTGCCTTCTGTGGAATCGATGATTCCTGAACTCACCGAGATATTACCAAATGCCATATTATCCTTTTTTAAAATCGAGGGCATCTAATTTTACAAGCTTACGCAGATTATTGATTTCTTTCTGTTTAAGAAATCGCCACCGCCCATTAGAAACACCTTTCAGATTCAAGCCTGCATATTCAACCCTCTTTAATTTAGTTACTTCGGTATCGTAAAACTCAACCATTCGACGAATCAATCGGTTTCGCCCCTCAAATACTGAAAGCATGAAACTATGCTTTAGATCCTCAAATCGTTGAACATTGTGCCCCACAGCAACACCATCATCAAGTTCAACTCCTTTCATTAATCCACTTAATTCACTATCGGTTAAATCGCGCTGGGTGGTAACCTCATAGGTTTTACGAACTTTGTAACTAGGATGCATCAAACGGTGGGCTAAGTCGCCATCGTTGGTAAGAATTAATAAACCGGTAGTGTTTCTATCCAATCGCCCAACAGGATATACCCTATAGCCAGTAGCATGTTCAATTTCATCTAACACTGTATTCCTGCCACGATCATCTTCGGTAGTAGTTATTGTGTTTTTTGGTTTATTCAGAAGTAGATAAACAAACGGTTCTAAACTTAAATTTTGACCATCTACCACAACCTTATCTCGTTGGCTTACCTTTAGTCCCAGTTCGGTAACCACCAACCCATTTACTTCCACTTTGCCTTCTAAAATTAATGCATCTGCTTCGCGCCTAGAACACAACCCAGCATGGGCAATAAATTTATTGATTCGAATTTCTTCCGATATAGAATAATTTTGGCTCACCGAGTTTTTTTGTTTTGATTTCTTTCTATCGGTAGTATTTTTTTTTGATGTATCCTTTTCTCTTGGTATAAAAGAGGCTGGATTACCCGATTTTCTTTTTCTAGGCTTCATTTTTAATTATTCCTAATTCTGAATCTTATTTACTTTATCATTCATTTTTAGAGGATATTACATTCAATGTTCAACATCATCACTCTCCCCTTCTTCCTCTCTCTTTTCACCTTCTTCCTCTTTCTTTTCTCCTTCTTCATATTCCATCATCATTTGGCGCTCGAGTAATAATTGACGATGCTCTGCCATATCATCATCCTTCAAAATTTCTTCAATTTCTCTTGGTTTCGGAAGTTCACTCACATCATTTAAACCAAAATGAGTAAGAAAGTGCTTCGTTGTTCGATATAGAAGGGGTTTTCCTGGACGATCCGATCTGCCAAATACTTCAATCAATGCTTTTTCCATCAATTGTCGGACGATGTATCCCGAATCTACCCCGCGAATTTGATCAATTTCTGGCTTTGTAATAGGTTGCCGATATGCAATAATAGCGAGGCTTTCTATAGCCGATTGGGATAATTTTCTAAATGCATTTTGGTGTTGAAACACACTTAGCCAGTAATGATATTTTTGTTGAGTTGCGAATGTAAATCCTCCTGCTAAGGGAAGAATTCGGAAGCTCATTCCGTGTTCGTCGTAACGTTCGTTTAACTTGTCGATGAATTGGATTACAATTTGATCATCAATTTCTATTTGATCTTCTTGTTCAACAATAATTGTTCTTATTTTTTCCGCAGAAATGGGTTCATCACTTGCAAAAATAAGTGCTTCAATTACGGATGAAAGCCTACTTCCATCAATAAACTGATAATCGTTTAGTGTGTTACTCACTGTCCCTCACTATAAAAAATCCGTCATATCCTTGTTCTTGATACAATGGCATTAATATATATCCATCCGTTTGAGCAACAATTTTTCCTTGATTATCGGTTGCTAACCACTCTCCTTTTTTGATGCGATCGAAGTTTTTGAACCCAGAATTCATCTTAAAATGGTCGTCTTTTTCGATGATATGTTTATAAACAAAATCTAATTTATGCGGATATCCCTCCACTTTATCCATTAAATAGGTATGGTACTTTTCAAATGTATCAAGCTTCTCTGCCGGTATGTAGCCCGCATCAACAAGTAAGGTTATCAATCCTGCAATAGCATTATTTTCGGCCTTAGATGTTCCATGGGTTCCGCTTTCAAATGCGAACCCTACTTTGCTTGCCTCTTCCACATATTCCATAGAAGTTCCATTCAAGGTATGCTCTATTCCAAAAACTAATGGTATTTTTAGTTGACTTAATAGTTCTATATGCCGTGTTTTTTTTGGAGTAATGGTGAACATAGCTCCTGTACCAGAAAATGTATGAAGATCAATATAAATCACTTCTTCATTTGAATACACGATGGGATCTAGTATTGAAAGTAGTTCTTTTAATTCTGCGCGCTCCGAGCTTTGTAGATGCTCGTAGGATGTACGCCTAATTTTATCTAATATAGATGTAACCCAAAGGCGGTTCATGTCTTCATCAATAAAGCGAACATTATGTTCTAATGCTTTTAAATTCCCTTTTAAACCTATAAATCTACCCTTCAGGGATTCTTTAAGGGGTTTAAGTTCATTGATCACCGCCTCAATAGCGTATACACCTGTTGGCTCATTACCATGGATGCCAGCCATAGCTATAACGGTTGGGCCTGGTAATTTGCCCTTTATATCGCCGATAAAATGTTTAAGAATTCTGTGTGTATGGTCTTGCTGATCTTTTTGAATAACCTGCATTAATTATGTTCCTTTTCTCCAGCCAAGGCATAAAGTAAACGCCTCGTAATATCCATAAAATTATGTTCGGTAATAATACCAACTAATCGGCTATTCTTCACTACTGGTAAACATCCTATTTTACGCTCAAGCATAATATTCATTGCTTCCATAATGGAAGCTTCTGGG
>JAYPYN010000063.1:3879-7630 GCA_038154605.1 Balneolaceae bacterium | reverse complement strand
TCATAAAATCACTTAACTGAACCGAATCGGCTTTATCATCGTTTATTACTTTTGAGTATTCTCTCATCACCATTCGCATAGAAACCAATCCTACAAGGTGTTTTCTATCATCTTCAATCGGGATATATCTGATTGAGCGCCAGTCCATGAGATTGGAAACAAATTCAAGCAAGTCGTCTTTTCGAGCAGTAAATAAATCGGTAGTCATACATTCTTCGACCAATAATTTGGATGGAATCCATGCCGTAACATCTTCAAATTTAGCTAGTCCCCATTTGTGTACAGGTTCTCCTTTTTTCTGGTTTTTCAACATGGAGGATGTTATTGTTGTTAATGCTTGCTCTCTATTTCCTTCTTTTATGATGTTTCCATAAGATTTCACCATCCAGTAGGCACCCGTTTTTAAACTATCCACTCGATCATGGATCACAGAGAGATAGGTATCAATGTCTGATGTGGTGATGTTCGCTTTTTCTAATCCATGTTTTGCGAGGGGCAATAATTCTTTCAGAATTAAATCTTTGGCACTTATTTTTCTACCTTTGGTCCACTCGAAATTTGTGTCTAAGCCCATTTTGGATGCGGCAAAGAAATTTAAACGAGCATCATCAAAGTCTAATTCTTTGGTAATATCTGGATGTTCGTCCTCAAACCCATTCAGTAAACCTAACCAAAAAGCAGTATTCGCCATCTCATCAATCACGGTTGGACCTGAAGGCAACACTCTATTTTCTATACGAAGATGTGGTTTACCACCTCCAACGCCATAACAAGCTCTATTCCAGCGATATACGGTACCATTGTGTACTTTTAAAGCCATTAGTTCTGGTGGAATACCTTTATTCATCATGGCTTCTACATCTTCTTCCACATTCGAGCTCAACAACACTCGATATCGAGAGATATCGTCTTTATATATATCAAGAATAGAATCTTTTACCCAAGAATTACCAAAAGTAACTCTTGGACTACTATCCCGTAAATGATCCCCAACTCCACGTGTATCCACCGATTGATGGAAAAGTGCAATTCTAGTTTCTGCCCATAACCGTTTTCCAAGGAATACCGCCGAATTTACCGCCGACGCTAATACAGGTGCAGAAATTGCAAGCGCTGCATTGTATTTGGAAACAAATTCGTTCGGCTTAACTTGCAAATGTACTTGAAAGCCTGTGTTACACCCCTCCAACATAGGCGTATCGAATTTCATCAGTAGCTCGTCCATCCCTTGAATTCGTAGTTCATATTCTTTTCCACGAAGATTATCGATGGCATCGCATAGTGCCTTATATCTTGGTATTTCAGTTAAGCTCTTAAGACTTACATCCGATTTTCTTATAGTGGGTAAAATACCCGTTAACAAAACTTCTGCACCAAATTCGTGGGCAACCTCACGTACTAGGGCAACATCGCGTTGGAGATTATGCTCCATTTGAGAAAGACAATCTCCTTTAAATTCTAAAGGAGGATTGAGGTTAATTTCCATGTTAAATTTCGCAAACTCATGCGTAAAGTTTGGATCATCCATTTTATTTAGGATATCATTTGCCCCTAAAAATGGTTTTGCATTTCGATCGATCAAACATAGTTCTTGTTCTGCCCCAATTCGAATTGGATCTGTCTCAAACCATTCTTCTTCCAACATGCGTTCAAGTGCCCGCATATCTTTCAGAACATTTTTCATAAAGTTCTGAATTTCTTCGTTAGATTGAGCCAGTTTTACTCTTGTATCACCCATATAAGTAGATTAAAAAAATTTAGATAGCAAATACTTACTTTCTTTAACTATTTGCAAGCATTTATCGCTGAACATCAACATTAATATTTACCCTTACTATTTGCATACTGTAAGTATTTATTTTTGTATAATTTTGCATAATTACATTCAATACTTTTTCTATGTAGTTTGCACCTTTATCCGAATTAAATTTTAAAGATAATTCCCAAATGTACTGCCCACTAAGCCAACCTATGACACCTGCGGCGGGTCCTAATAGTTCATTTTTGGGTAATACGTCTCGTAAAATTTCTTCCATTGTTCTTGCTGATTGAATCACTTTTCCTTCATCAGTCCCTTTAAAATTGAACGTTACGATGCGAGAAAATGGTGGGTAATTTAGGGTTTTTCTGTCCAATATTTCTTGTTTTGCAAAGCCTTCATAATCATGTACACTTGCAAATTGTATCGCCGAATTTTTCGCTTGCCTTGTCTGTATATATACCTTCCCTTTTTTATCTGCCCTGCCAGATCTTCCGGCAACTTGGCTTAAAAGTTGATAAAGCCGTTCACTAGCTGTAAAGGAGGGAAACGCTTGTTCGGTATCTGCATCAATAACCCCAACGGTTGTTACATTTGGAAAATCGAGCCCTTTAGCAACCAACTGTGTTCCTACTAAAATATCTGCTTCTCCATTACCGAATTTCGTTAATATTTCTTTATGAGATCCTTTTTTGGAGGTAGAATCTTTATCAAATCTTAGAATACGTGCCTTCGGGAATAATGAAGCTACCTCTTCTTCGATTTTTTGGGTACCTGCTCCTTGAATAAGTAATGCATTTGAACCACATACTTCACAATGAGCATCCATTTTTCGCGCATATCCAGAATAATGACACTTGAGCATATTGGAGCGTTTATGGTACGTTAGACTAACGGAGCTTTCTGGGCTTTTAGGGATATGCCCACATGTTGTGCATTGTACATAGCTCGCAAAACCGCGACGGTTAAACAGTAGAATAACCTGTTCTTGCCGATTTAAGGAATGGTTAACCGCGTTGTAGAGTGCTACACTCATCGATTTTCGCATAGCACCTGTATATTGAGTTAAATCAATAATTTCAATTTCGGGCAAGGTGGCATTGGCATGCCGCTTTCTCATGGGCAGAAGCGTTGCTTTATTTTGATGTACCATATTCAGCGCTTGCATACTTGGGGTTGCCGAGCCCATTATCACAATGGCGTTACATGCATTTGCTCTCATTATTGCTACCTCTCGGGCATGATATCTTGGTGCGGGATCAATCTGCTTGTAAGAAGAATCATGTTCTTCATCTAAGATAATAGCTCCTAGATTGGCGATGGGAGCAAACACTGCAGATCTTGGCCCAATTACAATCTGTTTTGTTCCGCGCTCAATACTTTTCCATTCGGCAAGCCGTTCACTTGCCGACATCCGACTATGCAAAATTGCAATGTTATCCCCAAAAATTTGATAAAATCTTGCCACTGTTTGTGGTGTTAGGGCAATCTCCGGGACCAGAACAATACCTCCTCGTTGCTTTTCTAAACACAACTTTAAGGCGTGGATATACACTTCCGTTTTACCTGATCCTGTAACCCCATGCAATAAAAAATTTCTAAATGTTTGGTCTTCTACACTTGTTGTTATTTGCTCTATTGCTTGGGTTTGTTCAAAATTTAGGCCCTTTAATTTATGAGGGGCGAAGGATAAACCCTCAAAATATGCTGTGCTCTCTTTTTCAATAACACGAAGCCATCCACTTTCTTTTAATTTTTTTAGTGCATACGTAGAAATATTTTCACTTTTATTTAATGTGGACTGTTTTTGGGGAAGTCCTTTCTCTAAAAGATAGTGTAGGGTGTGATGCCATTTTAGCTTCTTTGTAACTGTTTTTAAATAATAACTCGCATCTTCTGGATGTTTTCCTTCCCCCCAATCAATCCATGTGACTTTTTTTTCTTTTGTTTTGATTACAGGCTCTTCCCATAGTTGTAGAACACCATCTTTAA
>JAYPYN010000063.1:0-3836 GCA_038154605.1 Balneolaceae bacterium | reverse complement strand
CCGAGTGAATGAATGGGATGCATTACTCAGCACCTTTAAGCAATTTTTTATACACTTTTTGATAGGATGTTCGCCTCCATCTCTTTAAAACATCTTGATGTAACATTGCTTCATCATTCGATAACTCGGAAAGTACAAATTCCTCACTTTCCGTTAACTCTATACTTTGATTCCCTGCAATGCGAACATAAGTATTAGACACAAAATTTAATCCCGAAGGGAGTGCTGCCTGAATCACTTCCCCCCAGCTACAATAATAAAATTTATGTATCCAATGGGTTAGAGTAAGTAATTCGGCGTTTAAAACTGGGTATTCATCTAGTACTTTTTTGATGGATTTTACATCAAATACAGGCGTATGTTCATGAACATTAGTTACAATCCCAATCGCATAACTATTTCGGTATGGTACCCAAACCCTTTTACCAACTAAAGATGTGGAAAAAAATTCCTGTGGAACTTGATAAGTAAATAAACGCCTTACGGCTGTGGGAAAAGCAATATCAGCAAACAAATGATACGATGGATATAATTTTTACTAAGCATATCCAAATATCGAACTCAAATCAACTTAAAGTAGAATTAATAAATACAAAATTATGAGAACGATGGGCAAGGTAAAAATAAGATTCGCCTGCCTATAGGTTGTTTCATTCTTCATAGTAACTTCCAACTAATTTTATTTATGTTATACAATAGGTGTAACAAAAAATGTACCAATTAGTTTCCAGCGAATACACCGCACATCCATGTTAGAAGTATTAACTTCAAAAAAATTTGCCCATAGGAAACATAAAGATGAATTCGTGCGACTCAATGAAGGATATATTCTAGAATGGAAAAAGCAATTACGAAGTGACCAATGAAATTCAATCGCCATTAATGAATATGGATGATGTTCCATTTAATATTTGAAGTATCGTTCTTCATCTTCCATAGTTCATCTATACCTCTTAAATATTCAATATTCATCACCCCAACCAGCCATCTCTATCTAAACTTCGATATTGGATAGCCTCTGCAACATGGTGCGATAGGATGCGTTCGGATTTATCTAAGTCAGCTATGGTTCTACTCACCTTTAAAATTCGGTCATAAGCTCGTGCCGATAGCCCCAAAGAAGTTATAGCTTGCTTTAAAATTCCAGAACTTTGTTCATCCAACGCACATACTTTGCGCACTTGTCGAGTGTTCATTTGAGCATTACTGTACACGCCATTTATTCCAAAAAATCGATTGGTTTGAACCTGCCTTGCTTCCACCACTCTATCTCTAATATCATCGGAGCTTTCTCCTTTCGCTTTCCCTGCAAGTTCATCATAACTCACCTTATTCACTTCTATATGAAGATCTATGCGATCTAGTAATGGTCCACTTATTTTCGATAAATACCGCTGCATTTGAATAGAGGATGTCCCATTCACTTCCGAAGGATTATACCAATCACCACTTGGAGAAGGATTCATTGAGGCTACTAACATCACTCTACTTGGGTAGGTTACACTCATTCTTGCCCTAGAAATGGATACAAACCCATCTTCCAGCGGTTGGCGCATTACCTCCAAGGCACTACGTTTAAATTCTGGAAGTTCATCTAAGAATAGCACGCCATTATGCGCCATAGAAATTTCACCAGGCATAGGAATTCCTCCTCCACCAACTAAGGCTACATCCGAAACGGTATGATGGGGTGCTCGAAATGGTCTTGAAGTGATCAGCGCTTTTCCACTTTGCATTAAGCCAGATACAGAATGTACTTTAGTGGTTTCAAGTGCTTCATCTAGACTTAAAGGAGGTAAAATGGTGGGTATTCTTCGTGCCATCATGGTTTTTCCAGAACCAGGAGGTCCCACCATCACCACATTATGACCACCGGCAGCTGCAATTTCCAATGCGCGCTTCACATTTTCTTGGCCGCGAACATCGCTAAAATCAAGGGCATCAAAGGCTCCATTTTTTGAAAATACTTGTTGAACATCAATATGATAGGAATCCAAATTCCCTCGATTTTCTAAC
Source organism: Balneolaceae bacterium (assembly GCA_038154605.1). GTDB lineage: Bacteria > Bacteroidota > Rhodothermia > Balneolales > Balneolaceae > HXMU1420-13. The sequence continues at coordinate 1,820 of JAYPYN010000063.1, read as the reverse complement.
CAATCTTTTACTTCGTTAAGATGGTCAAATGGAAAAATCTCTATCCCATCCACCACCGCTGCTTCAGCGCCATTATCGCGAGGTACCACCAAATATTTAAATCCCTGTTTTTTAGCTTCCACCGCAATAGGAAGTACCCCTTTTATAGGCCGTATTTTACCATCAAGAGCTAGTTCGCCCATCATTACAGTATCCTCCAATTTTTCGGTATGCAACTGCCCCGACATGCGAAGAAGTCCGATAGCAATGGGTAAATCAAAGGCATTGCCTTCTTTAGGTAAATCTGCAGGGGCCAAATTTACTGTAATTCTCCCCAATGGATAATAAGATCCAGTATTTCTAATGGCTGCTTCCACCCGATCTCTAGATTCTGAAACGGCTCTGTCGGGTAATCCAACTAGAAAAAATTTTACCATTCCATTCGTGTGATGGGTTTCTACATCAATAATTTTAGCATCTACCCCAACAGTGGATGCACAATAAACTCTTGCTAACATAGGTACATTATTTTTTGCTTTACATAGTTAGACTCCGTTGAGAGCCATTCCTTACAAATTTTATATAAATTGCACATATATTTACTAATGAAATTAATAATCCATTATTTTTGTTTTTTTGATGTAGAAAATTGATTACTAAACAAGCTAAAAAGTAAATATTTAGTTGGCATTTATTTTTGAATCTTTTTTTTTTAGTGTTCGTAATTAGCCACCGCAAAAGGAAAATCCTTAAAATAAAATAGAATTTATCATGAAATCTGACGAAGCAAAACAAAAAGCAAAGCATATATTCGAAGAAGTTCAAGGTGGAGTAAATGAAATCATCTCCAAAATTCGTGAATTTATTAAAGAAGGAAGTGCACGCAGATTAATCATTAAAAATAAAGAGGGTGAAGTAGTTTTTCAGACCCAGTTAGCTTTTGGCGTTGGTGGAGTAACTTTAGTAGGTGCTATGGCCCCTGTAATTTCTGCTATTGGGATGTTCGCTATGTTCATAAACGATTATCAAATTTTAGTAGAGCGGGAAGTAGATGATGAGGATGGATTTTCTGTGGACGCCGAAATTATCGAAATAATGGACGATGAAGACATAGAAACATCATCAGATGAAAATCACGAAGAGGATGAATCCCAAAAAGACGAAAAGACCGTAGGGAAAAAGAAAAAGAAGTAATAGAATAAAAGCCATTTTTCAACTTCCTGTTTTATTACCTAAAGGAGTAAACACAGAAGCTGGTCCCAACGTTGATATCAATTAGGTGTTGGAGGTGAAAATGTAGAAGTACACTCTGGTTGAAATGCACTTACTTCCTTGTTTGATTTATTATATACATCTATGAATGGTTCTATCCCTTCTCTTTGAATTAACAGTAGTTGATCATCTTTAATCTCTAATATTTTAGTAGGGTCTAGAGAAGTATAGCGTGTAAATTATTTTTGTAACATATTGCTATACAATGAGAAACAAGTATTATTAACGTTAAAAGATTTCTGAAGCTAAATTTAGGCAATTACTAAGATACTTTGCCATGTATTTCACTGCTACCCAAACGGCGGAGTTAACGGGTATTTCCCGACGTTCAGTGAACTCTATCTATGCCTTACTCAGACTCAAAGTCCAACAGTGGGTACATAAGCAAGCTCCTTTTAATGGCATCGTAGAATTGGATGAATCGTACTTTGGCCCGCGCAGAGCTCCCGGAAAGCGTGGGCGCGGGGCATCGGGTAAAACCATCGTATTCGGAATATTCAAACGTAATGGCAAAGTGTACACCGAAATGGTCCCTGATGCACGCAAAAACACGCTCCAGGACATTATTA
>JAYPYN010000062.1:1537-13073 GCA_038154605.1 Balneolaceae bacterium | reverse complement strand
TTCGCATGCGCTGTCACAACAACGGATAGCTGGGTTTGAGTTTAATGTAGGGGCATTTACAAATCTTAGCCATGATCATCTAGACTATCACAATACCATTGAAAATTATGCCGAAGCTAAAAAATTATTGTTCGATCACCTACCCCCAACCTCCACTGCTGTAATAAATGTTGATGATGCCTATGGGCGATATATGATTGAACATACTAACGCTCGGATAACAGAATTAAGTTTTCAATCCAATCAAAATAAGATTCTTGAAAAATCCGCTGATGGAATTCAGGTAATGATTGATGAAAATTGCATCCAATCCCCATTAGTTGGAACTTTTAATGCCTATAACCTTGGCCAGGCTTTTCTAATTCTACAAGCGCTCGGTATTTCTTCCATTGATGCCACCAAATCTTTAGAATTAGCTAAAGGTGCGCCAGGAAGAATGGAAAGAATAAATGTCGAAGGAAGAAATCTCCCGAGTGTGATAGTTGATTATGCACACACCCCCGACGCCCTCGAAAATGTGTTAAGTACTTTACACCAGTTGAGAACTGAAAACAGTAGACTATTCTGTGTGTTTGGTGCAGGAGGAAATCGAGATACATCAAAAAGGCCAAAAATGGGTAGAGTTGCATCCTCTTATGCTGATAAGATTTTCGTTACCAGCGATAATCCAAGGTTTGAGGAGCCAGAGGTAATTATCTCTGAGATAATGAAGGGTGTTGATAATAAAGAGTATGTAACGGTACAACCTGATCGTAAAATTGCCATTGAAACTGCTATTGAAGAAGCACATTCTAAGGATATTGTTTTAATAGCTGGTAAAGGTCATGAAAATTATCAGGATATCTGTGGAACTAAGCATCCCTTCAACGATTATGAAATTGCGGAAGTGGCATTGCAACAAAAAATGGAGATTTACTGATGTTTTACGAACTATTCGAGTGGCTAGAAAAAATGTATGAATTCCCAGGCGCTACAGCTATGGCATTTATCTCCACCAGAACTGGGTTGGCAGCCGTATTCTCTCTTTTAATTAGCCTATTTATCGGTCGTAGAATTATTAAATGGCTTAGTACTATGCAGCTTAAAGAGATAATTCGGGAAGACATTGGCCTTGATCATCATCAACAGAAAGTTGGTACACCTTCTATGGGTGGAGTAATAATACTGCTTGCCACAATTATACCAAGCTTTTTATTTATGCGAATGGATAGTATCTATGGATGGCTCATTATCTTTGTTATGCTTTCTTTAGGTATTGTAGGGTTTGTGGATGATTACATAAAAGTGGTAAAAAAAGATAAAAGTGGACTCGCTGGAAGGTTTAAAATTGCGGGTCAAGTTACCGTTGGGCTAATATTAGGTCTTGTTCTTTATTTCCATCCAGAATTTGAATCCTTTAATACACTTTCTACGGTTCCTTTTGCAGCACATTTAAACATTGATTATGCCTTTTTTGGATCAGAATGGGGTTGGGTAATCTATATACCGGTTGCAGTTTTCGTAATTACCGCTGTAAGTAATGCAACAAATTTAACAGATGGGTTAGATGGCTTAGCATCCGGTATATCAGCCATTTGTGGATTTGTATTTGCCATTTTTGCGTACGTTTCTGGCAGAATAGATTTCTCAGGTTTTCTTGATATTATGTATTTACCAGGTGCAGGAGAACTCACTATTTTTTGCGCTGCTCTAGTAGGTTCTTGCATGGGTTTTCTTTGGTATAACACCAATCCAGCCTCTGTATTTATGGGTGACACCGGTTCTTTGGCTCTTGGCGGTGCTTTTGGAGCGCTCGCACTAATGCTTCATAAAGAATTGTTACTTCCATTTATATGCGGAGTATTTTTCTTCGAAACGGTATCTGTAATTATTCAAACAACCTATTTCAAATACACAAAGAAAAAATACGGCGAAGGGCGACGATTCTTTTTAATGGCTCCCATTCATCATCATTTTGAAAAAAAAGGATGGACGGAACAGAAAATAGTAGTTCGATTTTGGATTATCACCGTACTACTTGGACTTATAAGCCTCTTAACTCTTAAAATTAGATGAAAAAAGTTCGAGGTAAACATATCGTAGTAATTGGAGCAGCTAGAAGCGGGGTTGCTGCCGCTATTCTATTACATCAATGTGGGGCGCATGTTTTTGTATCTGATTTTAGGAGAATTAACGACGAGTTTCAAAAAAAATTAGAGACAGCGGGAATTCCATTCGAACAACATGGACATTCTGAAAAAGCCAAAAAAGCCGATTTTGTTGTTGTTAGCCCTGGTGTACCAACACAATCGTTAATAATTCAGCATCATTTAGAACATAAAACACCAGTTTTTTCAGAAATAGAGATTGCAAGCTGGTTTTCCGATAAAAAAACAGTTGCAATAACCGGAAGTAATGGCAAAACAACCGTTACTAGCTGGCTTGCTCATATTTGGGCGACGAGTGAAAAGGAATATTCTTTGGCAGGAAATATTGGATATGCATTTTCAGAAAAAGTGTTATCCGCTAATGGAACACACATCTTAGAGGTTAGTAGTTTTCAGCTAGATCATATCCACACATTCAGGCCATATATTAGTGTATTACTAAATATTACTCCAGACCATTTAGATAGATATAATAACAGTATGGAGAAATATGCCGCATCAAAATTTAGAATCACTGAAAATCAAAAGGAAGATGATTATGTGATTTACAATTACGATGACCCTCTGTTGAAACAGCATATAGAATCTTTACAAACAAAAAACAATCGACCTCATATGTGGGCATTTTCTTCAACTAATGAAGTTCCAGAAGGTGCATTTATTCGCAACGATCACATCATTTTTAGATTTAAAAACATCGAGGAATTACTCATGCCCGTTTACGATCTTGGCCTACCAGGCAATCATAATGTACAAAATGGAATGGCTGCAGCACTTGCAGCTCGTGCAGGAGAAATCAAAAATGACGCCATTCGCGAGAGTTTGAAAACCTTTACTGGAGTTGAACATCGCCTTGAACTAACACGAATTATTAATGGTGTAAAATATATTAATGATAGCAAGGCAACAAACGTAAATGCAGTTTGGTTTGCCCTAGATAGCTTTAATGTACCAATAACATTAATTCTTGGTGGCAGAGATAAGGGAAACAACTATAGCGATTTAAGCTTTCAGCTACAAGAAAAAGTGCATACTGTGATAGCTATCGGCGAATCAAAAAATAAAATAGAACAAGCCATAGGTAAGTTAGTTCCTAATTTTTACAAAGCTGATGATATGCAAGATGCCGTAAAAATGGCAAAAAAAGGAGCCAAACGAGGCGAAATTGTTCTGTTAAGCCCGGCATGTTCATCATTCGACATGTTTGATGATTATGAACACCGTGGGAAAGTATTTAAAGACGAAGTTGGAAAAATATAATTGATTTACACCAATCCACATAGCAAATTTTCGAGTGTGCTTAGGCCCTCTGCCGAGGATATTGACATCGGTAAACAGGGAAGCGATCGAATATTACTCATGGCCATTATTATTCTAATGATGTTTGGGATTTTAGCCGTGTATTCATCCATTGCATTCTTTGCGGAATCAAATAACACCTCCGCATATACTCTAGGAACAAAGCATGTGATTAAAATTGCAATCTCATTCTTTGCAATGCTTATAATTTCAAAAATTCATTACCACACGTTAGCAAAGCTTTCGCGAATCGGAATGGTAATTAGCCTTCTGCTTCTAGTTTCTGTATTATTTTTTGGTACTGAAGAATTTGGTGCTAAACGATGGCTTAATATTGGTGGTTTCAGTTTCCAGCCATCAACCGTTGCTACTTTAGCCCTTCTAATTCATATAAGTGTATTACTTGCTGAAAAGCAGGAATATGTAAAAAACTTCAGAACATCGTTTATCCCAATAATGACTTGGGTTACCCTTACATGTGGACTTATAGGTATTGAAGATTTCAGTTCTGCTGGTATTTTGATGGGGATTTGTTTGATAATAATGTTCATTGGAAGAATTAGCCTTGTACAACTTGGCACCATGGTACTTATCGCATTAATAGGTGGATTGATACTTCTTAATCAATCTTCTATACGACAGGATAGAATTAATCAATACTTAGGCCAAATCAAAAAAATTGAAACCGAAAAATTTCTTACTGGAAGTGGTTATCAAGCACAACAAGCTCATATTGCCATTGCCAAAGGTGAAATGTTCGGTGTTGGCATTGGAAAAAGTACACAACGAGATTTCCTTCCCGCCCCTTACAATGATTTCATTTTCGCGATTATAGCAGAAGAATATGGCATTTTAGGAGCAATGATACTTATTGTAATTTTTAGTTTAATTTTAATCCGAGGCGTCGTTTTTATTGCTCGAAAAGCTGAAGATACCCTTGGAGCATTGCTTGCGGTTGGATGTACTCTTACCATTGTATTATATGGGTTTGTAAATGCTAGTGTTGCTAGTGGACTACTGCCCGTAACCGGACTCCCAATGCCTTTTGTTAGTTATGGGGGAACAAACATGCTTTTTGCAGGCTTAATGGTGGGCATTTTGCTCAACATTTCCAAGCATAGTCGTGATAGGAGGCTATTCTATGGATAATCCAAAAATATTAATTGCTGCGGGAGGAACAGGTGGTCATGTATATCCAGCTATTGCCATTGCAGATGCATTACAAAGTTTGAATGCTAGTACAGAAATTTTATTCGTTGGCACAAAAAATCATATGGAATGGAATGCTGTGCCCAAAGCAGGATATAAAATTGCCCATGTGTGGATAAGTGGATTCCATCGACGATTAACCACAAAAAATATACTGTTCCCAATCAAATTAATCACCGCATTAACACAAAGTTTTAAAATTTTAAAACGTTTTCGACCAGATATAGTAGTTTCATGCGGTGGTTATGTAGCTGGCCCGATTGGGTGGGTAGCTGGGAAAAAATCTATTCCTGTAATTATACAAGAACAAAATAGTTATCCAGGGGTTACAAATCGTCTTTTAGCTAAATTTGCTTATAAGATTTTTACTGCATTTGAAGAAGCCGATCATTTTTTACCTAAAGGAAAAACACAAGTTACGGGAAACCCAACTAGAAGTACCTTAACCAAAGTTGATAAAAAAGATGGATTACATGCCTTCGGTTTCAACAATTCCAAACCAACATTATTGATTATGGGAGGAAGCGGTGGTGCGAAAACTATCAACGAAGCCATAAAAAATAATTTAGATACATTACATCACGATGCTGAACTGCAAATTATTTGGCAATGTGGTTCTCGCTATATAGATGCACTAAAAGCAGAGGTAGATGAAGCCGCCTATCCAAATCTCAGACTTACAGCTTTTATCGATTCAATGCCTGAGGCTTATGCCGCTGCTGATCTTGTAATCAGCAGAGCTGGTGCAAGCTCTTGTAGCGAATTTATGTTGATTGGGATGCCAAGCATATTAATACCATCACCAAATGTTGCAGGAGATCACCAAACCCAAAATGCACGAGCAATGGTGGACGCTGGTGCTTCTAAATTAGTATTGGATGCAGACGCCACAAGCACAATTTCTACATTGGTAATTTCATTGATTAACGATCAAAAAAAACTACAGAAAATGAATCAATCAGCCCTAGCAATGGCTAAACCTGATGCTGCTGCAACAATCGCAACAGAAATTCTAAATCTCGCTAAATCTAGATTGAATTAATGAGTAAACGTTTTGCAACACAGCCTGTATTTGGTAAAACCAAACATATCCACATGGTGGGGATTGGTGGTATAGGTATGAGTGGAATGGCTGAAATACTCCTTCATCGTGGTTATAAGGTAACAGGTTCTGATGGAGCATTGAGCGAAACTACGCATAGATTAGAGCAAATTGGGGCTACCATTTTTGAAGGTCATTCTGCCAAAAATATTAACGGTGCAGATGTAGTAGTTTACACAAGTGCAGTAAAAGCAGAAGAGAACGAAGAGACAAAAGCTGCATTTGAACGAAGAATTCCAACCATCAAACGGGCAGAAATGCTTGCAGAGTTGATGAAAATGAAATATGGAATTGGTGTTGCTGGTACCCATGGCAAAACTACAACCACTACTATGGTGGGTTTAGTAACACAAAATGGTAATTACGACCCCACCATTATGGTAGGGGGGAAAGTGCATAGCTTTGATAAAACAAACGCTGTTGTCGGAAAAGGTGATGTAATTGTAGTAGAAGCAGATGAATTCGACCGAACATTTCTGAGACTCACTCCTTCTATCGCAATTATCACTAATATTGAGGCAGAGCATTTAGATATCTACGACGACTTAGAAGACGTTAAGCAAGCATTTATAGATTATGCCAATAAAGTTCCCTTTTATGGTGCTGTTATTGTTTGTTTAGATGATGAAAATGTTCGGAGTATCCTCCCACATCTACAAAGAAAAATAATTAGCTACGGATTAACTCCACAAGCTACAATACGTGCTACCGATCTGCGAACAAACCAATTGAATAGTACCTTTACCGTTTTGCAGGATGGCGTAAAGTTAGGAGTTATCACTCTAAAAGCACCCGGAGAACACAATGTTAAGAATGCATTGGCTGCCATAGCAACGGGTATAGAACTAGATATTAGCTTTAAACATATTAAAGAAGGGTTAGAAAACTTCGAAGGTGTATACCGTCGATTCCAAGTAAAATACAGTAACAAAATTATGGTAGTGGATGATTATGCACATCATCCTACAGAAGTTCTAGCTACGTTAAAAGCCGCTAAAAAAGGATGGCCAGATAGACGATTAATTGCCGTATTTCAACCACACCTATATTCCCGCACTCAAGAACTTTACAAAGAATTCGGTCTCTCTTTTTTTGATGCTGAGGTGATGGTAGTAACGGATATCTATCCCTCGCGTGAACAACCAATTGAAGGTATTACTGGCAAACTAATAACCGATACAGCCTCTACCTATGGGCATAAACATGTGCTTTATGTTGAGGATAAACAAAATATCTCAGATGCATTGAAAGAGTTGGTGCAACCTGGTGACATTGTAATAACCATGGGGGCTGGCGACATTTATAAAGCTGGTGAACATTTTGTTGAAGAAATTGAAACAAGAAAATTTCAGATAACTTCATCTTCGTGAAAAAAGGGAATCCAAATACCGCCTCTACTGGAAAAGCTTTCACTTGGATCGCTTTAGGAATTTTAATCTTGGGTGGATCGATGATTGTGTCGATGCTATGGCAAAAAAACCTTCGAATACAATCTATTGAAGTAAAGGGTAATTATTTCACGTCTACAGACGATATATTGGCGGCTTATCCCATTCCACTACATTCACATTCAGATAGTCTAGATCTGGGCACATTGGTACAAGAACTTGAATCATTAGATTACATTCAAAAAGTTACCCCATATATTAATGCACTTGGCACATTAACTGTTACGGTAGTGGAACGCTCTCCTATTGCATTACTTATTGATGGAGACAATGAAATTTATATAGATGCATTTGGAGTAAAACTTCCAATAATTCCTTCCAAACAGCTTAATCTACCTTTGGTGTATGGTTTCGATTCCACCATGAATTCTGATACTATCTCTTCGAAGGAATTTACTCAAATAAGAAATTTTCTAGTAAGTGCGAAAAACAATCAATTTGGATGGATTACCATAAGCGAAGTTGCCTTTGATCCATTAGAAGGAGTAATAGCACTAAGCCATGAAAATGGAGTACAACTTCTTTTTGGTACAAATAATTTCGATGAAAAACTGCAAAAATGGGAAACCTTTTATAGCAAAGTAATCGCCTATAAAGGAATACAGACTATGCAAAAAATAGACTTGCGATTTGTAGATCAAATAATAACGCAGGAAGAAGAATCATGAATCATCAACATAAAATCATACAATTCTATTTTATAAACACAATGTTTATAGATCAGAACCTGTATTTGGTAAACTTGAAAAGTAAAACTCAATATCAAAACAATATTTTAAGAATTAGCAATCATCTAAACTGTGGTATACAATAATGTTAGAACAAGAAAATATTATGGTTGGTCTCGATATTGGGACTACAAAAATATGTGCCATCGTTGCATCCATCGATGCAGCAAATCGCATTAATATTCTAGGAGTCGGGAAAGCACCTAGCGATGGATTAAATAGAGGAGTTGTAGTAAATATTGACAAAACGGTACATGCTATAAAAGACGCAATAGCTCAAGCAGAATTAGCTTCTGGAATTCAAGTTAATTCTGTAAATGTAGGTATTGCTGGCGACCATATCCGCAGCATGCGCAGCAAAGGGGTAATTACAATAAATAATCGAGATAATGAAATTACCGCACATGATGTAGAACGTTTATTAGAAGATTGCCAGCGCATAATGCTACCAACCGATCAACAAATTTTGCATGTAATTCCGCAAGAGTTTGTAGTTGATGGACAGGATGGAATTGCAGATCCCGTAGGGATGAGTGGCATGCGAATGGAAGCAGAAGTACATATTATTACTGGGTTAGTTTCAGCAGCAAAAAATATTTATCGATGTGTTGAACGCGCCGGTTATCAGGTAGCTGATATTATTCTGGAGCCTCTTGCATCGTCTTATTCTGTACTAGATGTTGAAGAAAAAGAAGCAGGTGTAGTGTTGGTTGATATTGGTGGCGGTACAACAGATGTAGCCATTTTTAGAGATAATACCATTCGCCATACCGCGGTAATTGCAATTGCAGGACAAAAAGTAACCGATGACATCCGATTAGGACTTAGCGTGTTGGATGATCAAGCCGAAACGCTTAAAAGAAATCACGGAGAATGTTACGCTGATCTAATTGAACAAGACGAAGTAATTACTGTACCTGGCATTGCAGGTCGTCCACCAAAAGAAATCACCAAAAGTATTCTAGCAAAAATAATTCAAGCTAGAATGGAAGAGATCATGGAGATTGTGAGTATTGAAGTAAAACGAAGCGGTTATTCTGATGCATTGAGTGCAGGCGTTGTTCTTTCTGGTGGTGGATCGCTCATAAAAAATATTTGTCCACTTGCCAATGAAATACTTGGTATGGACGCAAAGATTGGAATTCCCTTGGGAATCACAGGAGGGCTATTAGAAGAAGTAAATAGTCCCATTTATGCAACCGGCGTAGGCTTAGTTATACATGCGTTGCAAACCGGAAGAAATACCAGCAAAACGATGATCACTGGATCTGCAAAAGCAACCAGCGTAGAACAAGTGATGAATAAAATTGCGGAACGTATGAAAAGCTGGTTCAAAGAACTTTAATTATTATCAAAAAAATATATCCAGTAAACAATAACAGGAGTAAATATGGCTAATTATAACTCTCGATTCTTTTTCGACGAACAGAGCCAAGAAAATGCCAAAATAAAAGTAATTGGCGTTGGCGGTGGTGGTGGAAACGCCATCAACAATATGATAAATATGGGGCTTGAAAGTGTAGAATACATAGCATTGAATACAGATGCACAAGCTCTAAAAGCAAGTAATGCCAATATCAAAATACAAGTAGGTACGGCGTTAACTAGTGGATTAGGTGCTGGCGCTCGCCCAGAAGTAGGGCGTGAAGCAGTAGAAGAAAATCGACATGAAATTGAAGAATCCATCGAAAGTGCAGATATGATCTTCGTAACAGCAGGAATGGGTGGCGGAACCGGTACAGGTGGTGCTCCCGTAGTTGCTGGAATGGCAAAACGTCGCGGTATTCTAACCGTTGGAATTGTAACTACACCATTTGATTGCGAAGGTAAAATTCGTAAAAAATATGCCTTAGAAGGCATTAACGAATTAAAAAAGAACTGCGATACTGTTATCGTAATTCCAAATGAACGCCTTCTTGATATTGCAGATGAGAATACTTCTCTTGTGGAAGCTTTCGCTTTAGCAAATGAAGTTCTCTATAATGCAACACGTGGAATTAGCGATTTAATTCTAATGCCAGGTCTTATTAACCTTGATTTTGCTGACGTTCGTACAACAATGACAGATGGCGGGGCAGCTATAATGGGTAGTTCAACCGCATCAGGAGCAGATAGAGCAGAAATAGCTGCTCGCGAGGCCATCAACTCTCCATTATTAGACGGAGTGAGCATCAATGGTGCGCGTAATGTGCTAGTAAATATTTCTGCAGGTTCCAATCTTGGTATGCGCGAAACTACTACTGCAACAAGTATTATTCAACAGGAAGCTGGCGATGATGCTGAAATCATCCTAGGTACCGTTTTGGATGAAGATTTTGGTGAAGACATCCGTGTCACTGTAATTGCCACAGGATTTGATTTGGCCGAGGAACGGAATAGAGTAAAAATTGCACCAAATAAACCAGCTGGATTACCCGCCGAGCAGGCAATGAGTGCATCCACTCCAGTTCAAGCTACAAAAAAGGAAATCCCAACTCGTTTTACACGAACTACAGGTGATTACTACAAAGGCGAGAATAATCTTAAGAAATTGGATACCCCTTCTTACTTACGACGTGACCTAAACGTACGCCGTGAAGAGGAGCAACAAATGGAACAGCCACAACAAAGTGAGCAACCAACCAATGTTGCGCCATTCCGACAAAGCACGGAGCGTATCCAAAAAGGTGATACCGATCAACCAGCGTTTTTAAGAAAGATTATGGACTAACACTTACAAATAGCTACTAAGCAATATAGCTACCATCAGCTTTTACATAACTAGAACTTATTTACTGGATTATAGTTCCTCCTTACATAACTATGTAATAGAGGCTATAGATTGCTAACAATACAAGAAGCCTCTTGAACAGGGCTTCTTTTTTTATTTTTAATTTATATTTAATAAAAAAATGGATGAATGATAAAAAATAACAATATTTCTTTAACTCTGACCTACTGATTGATTTTGTAGAAAAAATTGATTTAATTCGCTTTTTTGGTTTAACATAATGGTAATGGAAGAATTTAAATTAGAAATGAACACCAATACTTTTTTGATAAGATGTATTCGGTTTTGCAGCCTTCATTCTTGGATTAAGTACTGCAAAAATAATCCATACCTATAAAATGGGGAATGAATTTGAATGGATGAGTATATTTACAATCATAATACCAGGTACACTATATTCATTTTATCCATGGAAAAAACAAGCTCTAATAATCAATGAATTTGGTATTTACACCAAGGGATATGCTTATGTCTTTAATGAAACTAATAAAATTAAATGGATTAAAATTAGACGTATAGAGATTAAAGAACCTGGGTTATTAACTAAAGGAAAAATTAAAATCATCAACACCATAGGTTCATCTGAAATCATTAATTTACCTATCCATATTAGGCATCAATTACCTTCATTTAAAAACTTTTTGGCAAAAATGTCAAAGATAAACAATGTGGAATATTCATAACTATCACCTCATATTTTAATCGGGTTTAATATCCTAATAAATACTCTTCAAATGGGTATTACATAAAAAAATAATATACTTGTACCATTATTTAATATAAACTTGAAGCCCGTATGATAAAACGGATGATCCAAAATTTGGTTCCTGAGG
>JAYPYN010000062.1:0-1527 GCA_038154605.1 Balneolaceae bacterium | reverse complement strand
TTTATAAAAAGAATAAGTACGTCAAAATCCTTAAAAATCATTCAGTAGAAAATGAGCCAGATCTAAAAATTGCTAGACTATTAGTTAATAAAAATTTTACGGTGGTGGATATAGGCTCAAATATTGGATTATATGCAAAGTACCTTTCTCCCCTTTCAAAAGAGGTAATCTGTATAGAGCCTATTCCTTTTACTTTTGAGATGCTAAATCACACAGTTCAGAAATTCGATCTTGCTAATGTGGAAACTCATAAATTGGCTATTTCTGAAACATCCGGAAGTGCTGAAATTTTAATCCCAATACAGGCTGGCGTTCAAAATTATTATAGAGCCTCAGTTGAACCAGAAGAATCACATCAAATTGGATTGACCATCAATGTGATTACCAAAACCCTTGACGATTTTTTAGAAAGAGTATCAGTTCCAATCTCACTAATAAAATGTGATGTGGAAGGACATGAATTGTCTGTGCTTGAAGGCGCCGAAAAAGTATTAAAAGCTGGTTTAGCAGCCTGGTTAATTGAAGTATCTGGGAATCCTGATGATACAAAATCTAGAGCTTCTGAAGTGCTAAATCTTATGCAAAATTACGGATTTCAGGTTTTTTGGTTTGATGGAAACAGCCTAAATGAAAGAAAGACCAACGACAAGTGCGTAAATTACTTTTTTCTTAAATCTATTCATTTAAAAATTTTGAATGATTTTTTGTGAAACGAGAGGAATATTCTTGTATAACAGCTAGAAAATGCCTTTTATAAATACACATGATGGTAAATGTATTTGACTCTATTTTTTTGGATATCATTAGTCTAAAAAAGATTTATCACTTTTAAGCAGATTGGTTGTGAATTATCTCAAAAACTGTATTACCCCAACTTTTCCAGTTTAGTTTTTTTTGAATTCATTTATTTTTTCGAAGCCACCAAAAATAATTGATCTTTAAAAACAGGGACATACTCAAAAGGCTTTAGAGGTAAAAATTTCAATGCTTTAAGAGATTTGAACGGATTTAAATTCGATAATTTTTTATGTATAGTCTGTTCGACAACAAGCCCAGAGGTCTCACACATGTTAATCATTTCTTTCATGGTATACTCTCTAAAATGTCCAGGGTTTTTTTCATAATATCTGATTTTTTCATAGGGATTATTCCCTAGTAATAATCGTATTCGTTTGTGAAATGCTGCAGCATTTGGAGTTGATATAATTAGTTTGCCATTTTTTGAAAGAAGGCTACTTAACATCATTAAAGAAAATTCTGGGGCAGTATAAATATGCTCTAGCGTTTCTGCATAAATAATTATATCGAATTGTTTTTCAGGTTTTGGCCAATATTCTAAATCTTTTGATTTATTAAGATCAAAAACAATATGACTGAGGGTAGTATTTGCGTTGGGTTCCCTATGTCCACCTTTATCTTGTTTCAATGAAAACCCAATTGTGGTTACATGTTGATAATAACCCGCTAACATATAAGAAAAAAACCTGCGACCTACATCCACTACACTTGCTTCTTTATCAGGACCTA
>JAYPYN010000061.1:12052-13105 GCA_038154605.1 Balneolaceae bacterium | reverse complement strand
GAGTGAATCAACTAATTAGACAAGCAGGAAGTGAACAAGCTTTAGAAGCTGCCTTTGGGAAATCTATAATTCAACTTAAAGAAGAGTTTAGAGAAGATTTTAGAGAACAAATGCTTACCGAAAAAGTGCGAATGAATAAATTCCAAATGGTTAAAATTACTAGACCAGAGGTTAAGGAGTTTTTTAATACTATACCTAAAGATTCTTTACCAACCATTCCAGAACAAGTTGCTCTTTCACAAATTGTAATTGTACCACCCCCTTTAGCGGATGCAAAACAAGCTGTTTTTACATTCGCAAAGTCTTTAAGAGATTCAATTCTTAATCACGGCAAGACATTAGATGAACTTGCCCGCCGACATGGGCAGGATAATACTGCCCCTAGAGGTGGGTTATTGCCTATGATGGGAATTAATGATTTGGTTAGCGAATATTCGGCAGCAGCTTCAGCCCTTCAACCAGGCCAAATTTCCGAGGTTGTTGAAACAGAATTTGGATTCCATATCATTGAATTAATTAAAAGAATTGGAGATCAAATTGAAACAAGACATTTACTTTTAAAAGTAGACTCTAATCAATTAGATAATAAATATGCAGAAGATAGATTGGTTCAGATCAAAGATTCTGTTGAAGCAGATCCGGACCTTTCTTTTTCTATAATGGCTAAATATAGAAGTGAAGATCCAGTTACTAAGGCAAGTAGTGGCAAAATTCTCGATCCACAAACTGGTGACCGCTTATTACCGTTAAATAGACTTGACCCTGCAATGTACAGGGTTGTTCTTCTTATGGATGAAGTTGGCACTATTTCTGATCCTAAGCCATTTAATTTAGTTACAGGTGGTAAAGCCTATCGAATTGTTAGACTTGATCAGCAAATTCCTGAACATATAGCAAACATGGATCAAGATTATGAACGCTTAAAGAGTATTGCACTTCAAAGAAAACAGATAAAAGTGTATAGTGAATGGTTAGAAGAACTTAAATCAGAGGTTTATATAGAATATAAAATCCCCTTACTTGAAGTGGAGTAATATGAATGGGTGATAAAAT
>JAYPYN010000061.1:10017-12042 GCA_038154605.1 Balneolaceae bacterium | reverse complement strand
CTTGTTGACCTTGCTAACGATTTTAAAACAGAATTTGATCAAATAAAGAAAGAGATCAAAAAAATTGTAATAGGCCAAGATGAAATTATTGATCTACTTTTGATTAGTTTGTTTTCAAAAGGTCATTGCATTTTAGTAGGTGTTCCTGGATTGGCTAAAACCTTACTTGTTAGTACTTTAGCTAAATCACTAAATTTAAGTTTTAATCGAATCCAATTTACACCAGATTTAATGCCTGGCGATATTACTGGAACCGAAGTTATCGAGGAAAATATAGGTAAGGGTACTAAGGAATTTAAGTTTATTAAAGGTCCTGTGTTTGCTAATATTGTGTTGGCTGATGAAATAAACCGAACACCCCCAAAAACTCAAGCAGCATTGCTGGAAGCTATGCAAGAATATCATGTTACGGCGTCTGGAATCACATATCATTTAAACCCACCGTTCTTTGTTCTTGCAACGCAAAACCCTATTGAACAGGAAGGAACATACCCACTTCCAGAAGCTCAATTAGATCGATTTATGTTTAAAATTTGGGTAGACTATCCAAGTTATGAGGAAGAAAAAAAAATTGTAAATGCTACAACTTCAGGAATTGAAAATATTCTTAACACTACTATTGATGCACAAAAAATTACTTCTTTTCAAAAGCTTGTCCTTGAAGTACCTGTTCCTGGAAGCGTATTAGACTATGCTGTGAAATTGGTTAATATGACCAGACCAACTTCAAAATTTGCACCTAACTATGTAAAAAAATATATGAGTTGGGGTGCAGGGCCAAGAGCCAGTCAATATCTAATTCTTGGAGGTAAGGCTCGCGCACTATCTGAAGGTAGATATAATGTTACTGAAGATGATATTAAGGCTCTAGCAGTTCCTATTTTAAGGCATAGAATAGTACATAATTATGCTGCAGAGGCAGAAGGCTTTACAAAGATTAATTTAATACATCGTTTACTAAACGAGACTCATTAAATTTCTGAATTTTGGAATTTCAAGGATTTCAGAGTGCTCCCCCCTATTTTCTATTTTTACTAATAGCAACAGCGTCATTTTTTCTAGTTGTTTTTTATTACAAAACAGAAAAATCACTCCCTGAGAGAAAAAAAATCTTCCTCATTACAATAAGGTCTTTTATTCTACTTTTTTTACTAATCCTCGTTCTTAACCCGTTTTTTCTTTTAAAAAATGAGGTGTCTATTGATCCAAAAATCTTGTTGATACTTGACAATACTGAAAGTACTACTATAAAAAAAGGATCGTATAAAGGAATTGATAGTTATAATGAACTTCTTAACACTATTATTGAAACCAAACCAGAGAATGTTGCAATTGAAATTTTAACTTTAGGAAGAGAATCTAAATTTATACCTTCTGTCGACTCACTTACTTTTAGTGAATCGACTAGTAATTTTATGAAAGCGATAGATCAAGCCATCGAACTTGAAGAGGACTATACTGCTATAGTGTTAATTTCTGATGGCATCATAACTTTTGGACAAAACCCTATTTTTTCCACATCAAAATTAGATATACCAATCTACACCATAGGCATTGGAGATACTACTTTAGTAAAAGATATATCAATTAAGAATACAATTACTAACGCCGTAGGTTACACAAATACACGTCATAAAATACTTGTTGATGTAGCTCAATATGGTTATGATAATATGGATCACAAAATTGAACTGTTCAATGAATCTGGTAGTAAAGTTGCGGAGCAATTATTTACATTCGAAGAAAACACTAAATCAAATACCTTAGAGTTTGAACTAGAGCTAAAAAACCCAGGATTAACTCCCTTTCAGATTAGAATCCCCACACTTAAAGATGAATGGAGTTCTATAAATAACACCTCGTCATTTAGCATTGATGTACTAGACAGTAAAATTGATGTTTTACATATAAATACAGAAATCCATCCTGATGGTAAATTTATTCGGTCTTTACTAGCTTCTAATACTAATATAAATGTACACCCTTATTTTTTAGGCAAAAACACATCATATTCGTCACTGCTTG
>JAYPYN010000061.1:3700-10007 GCA_038154605.1 Balneolaceae bacterium | reverse complement strand
TGATGATAATAATGTAACTTTTGATTTAGCGATAATTCACGGAAGTTTTCCTCAAACTATAGAACAACAGATAAGCGAGATAATTTCTAATGTACCTACCATTTATCTTGAATTGCCAGCTACAAGGATAGGTACAAATACAGCCACTAACTTATCATTAATTGAAAGTTCAAATGCACAAGTATTTGAAATGAGTTTTGTACCATCATCAAGAAATTCTAATCATACTATATTGGATGTTGATGATATAATATATCAAAATTTACCTCCTATATTTTCACCGTTGCAATCTCGAACTGTTACAAATAATTCTGTTACCTTACTTTATAATTCAATAGAGGGTATAAATACAGAATATCCCATTTTGGTAGTGCAAGAAAATTCAGTGTACAGAAAAGCACATGTAAGCTCTTGGGGATGGTATAAATTATATCAAAGCCCTATAGAATATGAACGTGTATTTAGCACTCAATTATTTAATAATTTAATTAACTGGACTTCTAGCAGTCCAGATAAAAGAAAATTGCAAATTCTACCATCAAAAAACACATACAGCGATTCAGAAGAAATTATTATTAATGCAAGTTTAATTAATGAAAGTGGTCAACCAGAAGAAAATGCAATTGTAGAATTTTTTATCGAGTCGAAAGACTCATATAAAAAAATATTTAAACTCAATAATTTACAAAATGGAAATTACTCACTTTCTTTGAATAATCTAAAAAATGGGATTTATTCTTTTAAAGCCATAGCTACTAAAGACGGCGGGCAGATTGACGAACAAATAGGCAAATTTTATGTTGAAACATCTCCCGTAGAATTCATCGATACCCAACGAAAAGATAATTTACTTTTAAATCTAGCGAACGAAACTGGTGGCAAGTTCCAAACCTTTGATAACGTAACTAATTTTTGGAAATCAAGTTTTGATATAGGTTTTTTGAAAAGCACTCCTTCTTTTGTTAATTCATATTTGTTCCCAGTTCGCTCCGGTTATTGGTTTATGTTGATAATTTTATTATTAGCTATAGAATGGTACTTGAGAAGGCTTAATTCTTTACAATAATTCTTTCTTAATTCCCCCCTCTCTTACCTCTTTTCTTTTGTTTTTATCATCAAAAAAATAAAGCCAGTAATACTCACTAATGCTAGAGATAAAATTGACACAAACATTGGATGTATTGGTTGAGTATCATTTTCCCAATAAGACAAAGACTTATCTATTCTTTCAATATTTTGAGTCTCACCAGAATAAAATACATTAGAATAAAGGAGCCATTCATTTTTAAATGTTGAATTCCAAAAATCAGCCACCTTTTTGGATTGTATATATCCCTTTTTGGATAAAAACTCTTGCTTTGTTAATCTATGGGACTCTTGTATATAATTTTCTAAGGATTCAAAAAAACTATCTGCATCACTAAAAGTAGATAGTATCATATCTTGGTTGGTTAGATACTTATGAATATTACTCCACATGTATTTTTGGGATCTATCATCCCAAATTTTTAATTCATGTTCAATTGATAGTTGCAAATAATCATCATTTAATCCATATACCGTAATTAAACCAGCTTGCATTTTTTTCCAAGCGTGGTTGAAGCGTATTTGAAGGGAATGCATACGTAAATAATCTTCAACGGTAAGAAAACTTGAATTATAATCTGTCGTAGCATTTATTTGAGTGAGAACTGTATAAATCCATTCAAGAGGACTATCTGAATTCAGTAATTTGGGTTTTTTTAATTTTAAATCAGATATAATGCTAACAGTTTTATCGTAAGAAATTAGCATTGAGTCAATAATTCTAATAACGAGTGAATCCCTTTGAATTAATAAATCATTATACCCTTTTAGTTCATTTACATAGGTATTAACTTCCTTCTTCGCAGAACTGAGCTTACGTTTCAAGGTATCAGTAATGGTATAAAGTCTATTAATTTCTAATTTCATAGATGCTGTACGATTTCGCATAGATACTAATTGTTCTCTCTGATGTTCAATCAGTACTAACCTATTTTCGACAGCCAATAATGATAATTCCAGTTGTGTGAATGTTTGCTCAATATTTTGAGGATAAAGTGCTCTATCAAACATTAATTTATTCTTCCCATATATTTTTTTTGTTTTTTCTATCTCCATGTGAAAAGTATTTATTTGAGAAGAACTGATAATATTTTCAATTTTATAAGATAAATTTTGAATATCAGATTTAAAATCTTCAACCATATCAAAATCGCTTTTTTGTGATAAAACACTTAATGGTATGGTGATAATTAATAGAAGTATGGATATGATATTTTTCATGAATTTCTCTCCTTATTTTTTTCAAAAATTCCACGTTCGTTTAGATAGAAAATTAGTTCCATTGTATCTGATACTAACTCAACATAGGGCTCTCTCCAATTTAAAAATGGATACTCTATACCAGAAGAAGAAACTTCTATTCTATTTTTAAGTTTTAATTTTCCAGATTCAGGTAAAAAAACATATACATGTTTAAATTTGTGTGCTGTTATAAAGTAGTATCCTCTGGTATTTCTAATTAATCTAATTTCATTAATTATTGTAGGGTCATTTAATCCAAACTCTCTCTCTACTAATGAATGAATCGAAAAGCGAATATTATTTTTTAAATCTACTACAAACCCATCTTTATCTGGTTTTATCACAGATTCTAAATAACTTGCATAATCTACATTTTCTATCATAAACGTACTTTTACAGTTGGTTATACTAACCAAAAAAAGTATATATAAAATATTTTTAATAAGGGATGTCATCACTTCTACCTATCTAATTAAAGTTTTTTATAAGTAGAAGTATGATATATTAAATATGTTCCGTTAAATTATAATTACTGAATTTACAGAAGCAGTTTTTTCTAATAACTCTCTACCATTCAAAAAGCTTAGCTCCATTAAAAAAGAATATCCCACAATTTCACCTCCTAAACGTTGGATTAAATTAGAAGCGGCCCTAGCTGATCCCCCCGTAGCAATTAAATCATCGTGTACTAATACTTTTGAACCTTTAGGAATGGCATCAGAATGAATTTCTAAAATATCAGTTCCATATTCTAGTTCATATTCTTCGTTTATAGTCAATGAAGGTAATTTCCCTTTTTTTCTAACTGGAACAAATCCCGCATCTAAGTTTTGCGCCAAAATTGTACCAAATAAAAATCCACGAGATTCTAGGCCTACAACAATATCTATTTCTTCGTCAATATATGGCTGAGTTAACATATAGGTTGCTAATTGTAGTGATTTTTTATTTGATAATAATGGGGTTATATCTTTAAACTGAATACCTTCTTTTGGATAATTTGGTACAGTTCTTATGTTTTCCAATAAATATTCTTTAATACTTTTTTCTACCTTATACATAAATAAAATTTTAAGTTTTTTTTAGAAATTAGAAAAAAAGTAATCGATCAACCACAAAAAATGCAAAATAATGAAATTCCCCTTTGGCATCTTCATCAAAAATTTATGAGCCAAGCACTTTTATTGGCTCAGCAAGCTTTATCGGAAGGAGAAATTCCTGTTGGTGCAATAATAGTTTGTAACAACCAAATAGTTGGAAAAGGATTTAACAAGGTACAACAACTAAATGATCCAACTGCACACGCAGAAATGATTGCTATATCTGATGCTTGCAAAGCGCTTGATAATAAATATTTATCAAATTCTACAATGTATGTTACTTTGGAGCCGTGTATTATGTGCAGCGGTGCAATTATTTGGTCTAAGCTAGAGCGTGTGGTTTATGGTGCATCAGATTCAAAAAATGGATCTGGAGGTACTTATTTTAATATTTTATCAAATAAGCATTTAAACCATCAACCAGAAATAATACAAGGTGTATTAGAAAAAGAATCGGAAGAACTACTGAAATATTTTTTTAGAGATAAACGCAAAAATTTTCTCACATAATAGGAGCTAGTTATCTAAATGGGCATTATTTCTCGGGCTTATAGGTTGGAACATACTTTGAACCAAATAGAATGATTCTGTTGATAATTGTTTTCTATTTGTTAAGTTTAGTTTAGTTTCATTATAAGTAATAGTCGCATCAAACTTATCAAGTTTTAAAATTCCCCAAAAATGAGATATGAAAGAAATATCTGTTGACCAACAAATTTGAGTTGATACATCTACCGCTGAATTTTTACAACTGTAGGATAAAGCTGCGGTGGATATTTCTACCCCTTCCGTAGCTGGGTATTGAAACAAAGATGATTTAAATGGTAATACAGTTTCACCATTTGAAGTTCTAGCTTCAGGAAATAAAAATACTCCCTGTTCTTTAGTAATGTTTTCTGATATTTCATCATTAACTCGTTTGACATCAGATCTTTTATCCCGATTGATGAAAATCATGCCAGAACTTGATAATATAAACCCTATTATTGGCCAACTTAAAACATCACTTTTAGTAATAAACGTACCTCTTGCAGTTCCAAAAAGTATCCAAACATCAATGTAGCTAAGATGATTTGAAACTAAAAAAAATGGTGGATCTGGAGCAGTTCCATTAATAGATATATGAATGTTTAATATCTTTGCAACAGATTTTGCCCATGCCATCCTTATTTTTGGAGTAAGTCTATTATTATTAAAGCCAAATTTAGATAATAAAACTCCAAACAAGATGATTGAATGATAATACCATGTAATAATTAAAAACTTTAGTAATTTGTGTAGTGCTTTAAATGAAGTCATACGATTAAAACAACCGTTTATCGATTTGATTTTTTTAAAATAATGGTTTTTTTGGATGATTAAATCAAACTATTCGTTAAATAACTTTCTCCAAATATTAGTGTAATATTCTGTTTAAATTTAGAAAGACTTTAAATTTATTCCTGTTTTAAAATATCTGTTTAATCGAATAGATACAGATTTTGGGAACCTAAAAGAAACAATGTGCTGTATTATAAAACATATATAAACGATGAATCAAGAGATTGGGTAGTGTTTATTCACGGTGCTGGAGGTAGTTCATCTATATGGTTTCAACAACTTAAGGCTTTTAAAGCATTATTTAACGTTGTATTATTAGACCTACGTGGTCATGGAAAATCTAAAGACGCTCTTCAATTGTATTACGAAAAAGAATATACATTTGATGATATAAGCAATGATATTTTGGAAGTTATTGATCATTTAGATATTGAAAAGGCTCATTTTGTTGGGGTTTCTTTAGGTACTATAATAATTAGAAATTTAAGTGAAATAGCTCCTCATCGTGTAAAATCTGCCATTTTATGTGGAGCTATCACCAGATTAAATATTCGATCAAGATTTTTAGTTTTTTTAGGTAATACCTTCAAAAGAATTATTCCTTATATGATGCTTTATCGTTTTTTTGCGTGGATAATAATGCCTAGAAAACGACATGCTAATGCGAGAAATCTATTTATTAGAGAAGCAAAAAAGCTATATCAAAAAGAATTTTTGCGTTGGTTTAAACTTACCAACACAATAAATCCTTTATTAACATATTTCAAAGAAAAAGAAATATCTACCCCAACTCTATATGTAATGGGTAGTGAAGATTATATGTTTTTACCTCCTGTTGAACAAATAGTATCCTTACATAAATGTTCATCGCTTCATATTATACATAATGCAGGACATGTTTGTAATGTAGAAAATCCACAACTCTTCAATAAAATTTCAATAAATTTTATTAACAATCATTTAGAGAGTTAATTAACTGGTAAAGAAATTAACCACGCCTCAGAGTTTAAATTTTTAATTGTATTAGTTAAATAAAATACAGCTAAATCTCTAGTTGGAAACCCGTCATAGGATACTAAATATAATTCCGTATCTGGATTGAAAATGACTTGTGTTTTATATCCCTTATTTAATAAGATTTTAGATAGTTTTTGGGCATTTTGTTTAATCACAAATGAGCCGGCTATAACAAAATATGTAATATCAATGTTGGTGGTTTCGATATTAGATGTTTGAAGGATACTTGATTCTTCAGAAATAGATGTATCTAGCAGTTTTTGGTTGGGATTCGTATCAAGTGTTTCTGGGTTGATTTGTAAATCTTCTATGTTTTCGGCTTCGTTTGCTTCTTTGGAAGTATCTATTTCTTGCTCAATATCACTAATTTCGTCAATACCTTTTCTAATTCTAATTCTTTCTGACTCAAGGGTATTTCTCATTGATGCAAAACCCTCAGAAACACGATCCTTTAAACTTTTTACAAATGAAGCTTGAACTATAATCACTAGCTCATTTTCAACATAATCATCAGAATTAAACCCAAATAAATATCTTAATCC
>JAYPYN010000061.1:1155-3690 GCA_038154605.1 Balneolaceae bacterium | reverse complement strand
AAAAACCATGGTGGTAAATCTTTTAGAAACGGAACACCTCTTCGTACTTTAGTTTCTTCGGTACGATATAACCCTGCAATTGCTGTCGGCTCCCCATCCAATAGTAATGCCTCAGTAGATGCAACTTGTTTATTTATTACGGTACTAACTGCATCTGGCTGTGCAGACGAACGTTCTACATCAATTTTTAAATGTATAAAGGAAGTATCATTTATATTAATAACCGTTGGTGTAACTTTAAGAATAGTACCAGTGCTAAAAAATTGATCCGTGACATTTCCTGCAATATCTTTCTGCTTAATACTAAAATCTTGACCAACTTGCACACGGCCTTCTTTTTTATCTAAAACTTTGGTGAATGGTGTTGCTAAAACCTCTCCTAAATTATCTGCTTCTAAAACACCGAACAAAGCTTGTACACTCACTTTATTGGCACCAGAGCCATAAGAACCTAAGTTTACCAATGCATTAAATACATTTTGCGACACAGATGATGCATTAAATGAATTTATTGCTACAAATTGGTTATCCCATGTTGTTTGAGGTACTCCATTTTCAGGTTTTAAATCTCCTTTAACGGCTGTATTAATATCTTGTGGAGCAGCTCCACTAATTGTTGACCAATCAACACCAATTTCTTGTAGAGCTCGCCTATTTCCTTCAAAAAAAGTGGCGTTAATTCTAATTTCTCTAGTATTTAAATCAATAATTTCTTTGCCTACATTTTGTTCAACCAAAGCTTCATCTTCTTCAGACTCTATCGCTTCTATATTTACTATTTCAACATATTTTTCATATTCTAAAATAGTTAGATTGTTTATTTTTAAGATAAAACCTAAAGCATCTTCCCAATGCATAAGTGGCAAATTAACCCCTAAAACTCCATTTACACCTGAGAGATCAACAATAAACTTATTTCTATACTCTTGGTAAAATTGATTAATTACTTCTAATGCATCCACAAAAGAAGTATTTTTATCGAATGTTACAATTTCATCAGGATTTGTGTACTCCCTAGGGTAGGCATCTTGGCCATAACCATTATTAAAAATAAAGATAGTATTAGCGAATAATATCAACCAAAAAAGAGATGTTAATTGAGTATTTTTTTTGTAAAGTAATTTCATTTTATTGCCTCCAAAGTAATAACCTCTAAAATCCCACCAAGATTTAGACTAAAACTTGCTGTTCTATTTTTTACATCAATTGATGTTAATTTTCCTAAAAAAACTGCATCACCTTCTTTTAAAGTAACAATTTGATTTGATTGATTTTTTAAAAAAACTCTACTTTTTGTTATTCCAATTATCTTTGATGAACGCACATCTGTTAATCCCGCTGTATTAGATTTCAATGATGGTTCTATTAAGGGATAGAACGGATTGTGCGAAGATAGATTTTTATTTAGAATGATTTTTGGATATTCTTTTTGAGTAATGTTTGATTTTTTTTGGTAATAACTTTCAATGTTAAAGGAAAACCGTATCAGGCTAAGTTCTTCATTATTGTTTGCCTGTGTAATATTTAAAGAATTAATTTTGTTTAAAAACTCACTATGCTCAATTCTATTTATAAAGTCTATAAAGCCATTGTAATCACCTATGCCATTAACTGATGATTCAAGAATTCCATAATCATTATTTGGAACCGAATCCTTGAACGCGTAATCATAACTCATTTTAAATCCACCAAAAGCATTAACTTTATTTAGAAAGTCAAATACTTCATCTGGATTGCTAGATGGATATAATACTTTATCATAGTTTTCAATAATTTGTAAAGCTTGTTTGTACTTTTTATTTAGAATAGGAAATTGAACACTTATTTCTTTTTTTGATGCTAAATCCTTTTGTTTTGAAACTAAATCAGTATTGAGTACCTCAATCTTTGGTTCTAAAACAAATTTTGGATATAAATATCCAAAAGCTAATACCAAAAATATCGTAACCAAAATAATAATAGTATTTCTAGTAGAATAAGACATTTAATTATTTGTTAATCCTTCTAAGCTTTGCAAATCAGCTGGAGTATAAATTTTAGTATCTTCGACTATTTGGTTTATAAAATAGCTAAAATTAAATATATCAACCCCTCTTATTTGTGATCTAGTTACATCCAATAAAGTGGCTTTTGAGAATAATTTTGCTAAATCTGATATTTTCTCTCTATTTTGAGTAGTACCTTCAATGCTTAATGTATTCGGTTTTGTTCCAGGTTTCATAATCTTTATCCATATCCCACCTATGTCTTTTATACCTGAGTTAATTTTATTCATATTAACTGACCACGTAATCGAGTTTTCTGATAGTGTATTCATTAAATCCAATTGCCCTTGTATTTGATTAAGAGCACTACTGATAGAGTTAAATTTATCCACCGTAGATTTTAATGAATTAATTTCTGATTCTACAAATGAGATATTTTGCTCCAAATTTTCGATTTGAGTGAGGCTCTTTTCCCAAAAAAAGTAGATAGTTGGAATTGAAATTAAAATAATTAGAATTAATGATATACTTTTCCAATCAAGTTTAAAAC
>JAYPYN010000061.1:0-1145 GCA_038154605.1 Balneolaceae bacterium | reverse complement strand
TGCCTTTGGTAACAGTTCCTTATAGAGCCCAGTTGATGCCCATGCTAATCCTATCGGTAAAGCATATTCTATGTAAGATTCTTCTTGAAAATCATCAAAATCAAAGAAATCTCCATTAAAAGAAAATTCAGATACATCTACATCTGAAAATCTATCACTGAAAAACGAAAGCGCTTCCTCCCCTAATGTATTATTAAATATAATCAGGTTATCAAGATTAGGAACTTCGCCTGTATCTAATTGAAAAAGTATTTTAGAGAAAACGGTATTCAAAAATTTATTAGATCGAACACCTTCGGTTACCAAAGGTGATACTAGCCATAAATGCTGGCCTTTAAGAAATAATATGCGGCAACTTAATTCGGAAAAATATACTAAACACGTTATTTTATCGTCCTCTAGTTCATAATTAGCTTCCATTAATCCAATAAGTAACGCCTCATCAGGAATTAATGCATTAATATAGAATCTTCCCCTATATATTAATTGAGTAAAGTCTACTAAAGAAAGTAATTTTGGTGTTTCATCTATGCTGGAAATTACTAATGCCCCGTCTTCTCTAATCTCATGATTATAAAAATCTTCATGTTTTATTTCACCATGTAGAGCCTCAATTCTATCTGTAACTATCACTTCTAAATCTTTAGATTTTACGTCAGTAAAATCTTCGTCTTTAAGAATTTGAAAAATTGTATTACCAGCTGGAATATTTAATCCTAAAAATAGGCGTTTCGGGTCTATTTCATTTAAACGTTTATGTAATTGAATTTCATTGGTGCCTGCAGATCCTACTTTATCAATAGTTTCTGCAACTTTTCTAAGGTCTTTAGATGCTGATTTACCAATGTTTAAATCTGAATCAGTATTTAAGTCATTAAATAATTCATCTTCAAAATCTTTAGAATTTTGTGTTTGGTCGATATCATAAATTTCAGAATTCAAACTAGATTCTAAATCTATAATTTCGTCATCATAGTCTATATTATGGGGTTGATCTTCTGAATTATCTAAAATTTCAGATAGATAGAATTTCTCGAAATTAATGAGCTTCAGTTTTTTATTAACAACTTGCAATGTAGCTAACCTTATAATGTTAGCATCTACACATATACCTGTATATTTTTTTACATTATCCATTAAAAGTC
>JAYPYN010000060.1:9334-13108 GCA_038154605.1 Balneolaceae bacterium | reverse complement strand
TTCTTGTGTTGCACCTTGTCCAAATCCTATCCAAGCGGATATTCTAGGAGCAGTAATTTCATTTTTTTTACTTAATTCGCGATGTCGAAGGTTCCAATCCATTCCTAGAAAAGAGCCAGGTTCTCTTATACTGGTAATACCATGTGCTAGCCAAAGTTTATATACATATTCGGGTGTGGTGCCTTGCGCATTACCTCCCGTATGTGCGTGCATGTCGATAAAACCCGGTAATAGATACATACCTTCAGCATCAATTATATGAGTGTCATCATCTGCTTTAGGTCTGCGCTGTTCATTTATGGGGAGTCCTGGGTATCCTACTGTGGTTATTTTTATTATTCTATTTTTCTCTACCACTATATCGACTGGACCAGTAGCAGGTGCTCCAGTTCCATCAATCATATGTACTCCTCTAATAATCAAACGATCAAAAGGGCCTTTTCCTTCAGATCGTAGAGGGGCATCAATCATTTGAGCATAAGTAGTTATGGAATAGAAAATTAAGAGAAGAAAAATCAACGAATACTTCATTTTGTATATCATTTTAAGTGATAAAAATATCAAAACTATAGCTTATGAGAGGTAAAATTTTATAATAACAAAATTTTCTCATGCTTTAACAACCATTCTTTTCTATGTATTCCTCCAGAATATCCAGAAATATTATTATTAACGCCTAATACCCTATGGCATGGAATCACAATCATAATTGGATTTTTACCTATAGCATTACCTACCGCTTGTGCTTTATTTTTTGAACCTAATTTTTTTGCAATTTCACCATAGCTATTGGTTGTGGTAGCTGGAATTTTATTTACCTCATTCCAAACTTTTAGCTCAAACTCGGTACCTATAGGGTGTAAGGTTAGATGAAAAATGCTTCTTTTTCCTTCGAAGTATTCATTTAATTGAGTTCTAGCCGATTCTGTATGTATATCAGGGTCCTCTGGTCCTTCAAAATCCATAAATTTTATCTCAATGATTCCATTTCCATTAGACAATATTCTTAAGCAGCCCAGTGGTGTATGTAGATAGCTCTGATAAATAATGGTATATATGTGATTGAATATTTAAGTTATTTTAAAAAAATTTTCATTTTTTTCTAAATGAAATGTAACAAATCTGTTTGAGGATACTTTTATAAGTGTCAATAGGCTTTTATACTAGATATACTAGTCACACCCTAAGCTAAATAATTTAAATCACGGTATGAAATGCCGTGATTTTTTTTATTTAAAAATATAGGCGATATAGAAAATTCAAATTTCTACCTGCTTCTGGGTTTAAGTCTTTTATAATAGATAGATGATTTCTATAAGTAGTATTTAAAATGTTTGTGGCATTAAGTGAAAATGTATGTAAAAATTTTCCAGATGTAATTCTGTAAGATGCAAAACCACCTAACAAAGTAAATCCATCAGTTGGGGTTTCAAAGGCTCCTAAATCATTTTGTTTAGCATTTACTATTAAACGAGTACCGATATCGAAGTTATGTTTTGAATATTTAATAGAAGTCTTGAATGTTAGCGGGGGTATAAGGGGAAGTGGGATCAGCACAGAACTCGTTGTGGATTCATTTCGTCTGCCAACAGTGTGATTTATGGAACCTTTAAACAAAAAGTGATCTAAAAATTGTTGTTCAGCAGATACTTCAAAGCCATAAATTTGAGCCTCCACTCCAACAAATTGAAAATCATTGAGATCAGGATTTTTGAAATTTCTTCTACCTGTATCTTGTGCATATAAGTAGTTCGAAAATTTAGTATGATATATAGCAGCTTTTAAAAAAGAATTTAGATGGTTGTATGTGACAAATATTTCCTTAGCTAATCCTCGTTCAGCATCAAGATCTGGATTACCAATTTCATAGGTATAAACAGCAAGATGTGGACCCTCCGAATACAATTCCTCTAGAGAAGGCGCTCTGAACGAATGAAGGAAAGTGGCACCAATAATAAATTTATTATTAATTGGATAAGTTGAGGATAGCGAAGTTGATAGAGCTTTGAATGTTCTAGAACTAATATTACCTATACTCGATGTTGGATCATCTTTTTTAGGAGCATTGAGAACATAATCAAATCGAATACCTGTTTCTATATGAAATTTACCTAAATCTATCTCTTCAATAAAGAAAGCCCCCAAGTTATAACTGTTGGAATTAGGGGTAGCAGCACCAATAACCGCATAATCTTTCATTTCTAAAGAAATACCAAAATTACCATTCTCTAAAAACCCAAACTTATTATGCGATATATGAGATCGAAGTGAAGTAGTAACCAAGCCAAATTCCATTCCTATTAGATCATCTGATTCATATTCTATATGATTATAATTGTTGATGGAAAGATTAGTTTCCCAAATTTTAAATAAATCATTATCTAACACATACTCGGCTTTTATTACATATTGGTACTTCTGCATATTAAGAACCACCCCATTAGGATGTCCAGCAGGGTCTGGAGGTATTCCAAAATCACTATTCAAATATGAAAATGAGGTACCAAGGTATCCCCAATCTTTTACATAGCTAATGCCGAGAGAGCCAGAAAAGGAATTGTTATAGGTGTTTTTTACGGTACCATTTGGCGTTTTTATATCTAAATTTGTTTTGCCTGTTAAGTTTGTATTTATAACAAAGCGTTTTAAAGGTATACTTACTCCCAATGAAGAGGAAGCTCCTGTGTTTACGGTTTCTCCATTTAATAAAAAATTTCCTGTAATTTTTTGAGGGATATTCGAGCTGATTTTATTATTAATTACGTTGATGATTCCTCCAATAGCATTTGCACCATATGCTAAAGCTGCAGGACCTCTAGCAATTTCAATTTCTTGGGTAGAAGATGACTCTATAGTAACTGAATGATCTGGTGATTGATCGGAAACATCCCCCGAATTAATCCCATCTTCAAGTATTAATAATCGTTCGTCGCCCATTCCTCTAATGATAGGGCGGGCTGGAGATGAACCCATAGTACGTTGACTAAAACCTGTTACATTTGATAATGTTTGTGCAAGTGTTGCACCCAGTTGTTGGCGTAAATCGTCCCCATATAATTTATCTGAAGCATGAATTAAGTGTGCACCTGAGTGGGTTGCATCAGCAGTAATTTCAATTGCTTGTGAACTTAATAGAGTGGGCGTAAGTTCAATTTCTATTTCAACGTCCTCATTATTAAGGGTGTGTTCGATTGAAACTGTAGAAGTCTTATACCCTAATCGATGTACCGTTATATGTAATTCACCAATCGGTAAATTTTGCATACTGAAAAACCCATGTTGATCTGATGTTGCAGCCCTGTTTAATTCTTCTACATGAATATAAGCGAAAGGGATAGGTTCTTTCGTATCAGCATCGATGATATAACCGGTTAATGTATTACTATCCCCAGGTATTAATAAACCAAGGAATAGCAATAAATATGTTAGTATAAAATACAAGAGTGTATTCCTTATTCTACGTGAATGTGAATACTTTGAGTGGTGAAGTCAGAATGATCACCGTGCATTAGTTTCAATTCTAAATCAGTGACTCCAACGGCTTCAGCATGGATATGGAAGCTCCATTTACCATCTTCTTCATGTTGTTCGAATTCGGCAATGCCATCTTCTTCAAATTCGAAACCTAGTGAATATTCTGGTTCGTCTGGTTGAAATTTAACTCCATCCTCATCCAAAAAATGAATGGTAATCAAATCTGTTTCCTGTTCAGGTTCAAGCTCAATTTCTCCAGAAATTGTACCACCAGGAAGTTGTGTTACTATGTCGGCACCA
>JAYPYN010000060.1:2689-9324 GCA_038154605.1 Balneolaceae bacterium | reverse complement strand
GTACAAACCCCTTTGGGTCTGAATGTTCTTCCTCATCCGAAGAAGTTGAATTTGAACAAGCTGACAGTAGGATAAGTGCTGAGGCTAAATATATAGGTGTATTTCGAAATAATGATAATTTCTTCATGATTAAATGAAAATTTAATTTTATAGTTTATTGTAAATGAGAGAATGTTGCTAATGCAACTGCTTAAAAATTAAGCGGCGAAAGGTGGGGCACGTTCGGGGGTAAATGAACGTGTAGGCTTCTTGATAATTAAGCTGTAAAATAAAGAAATGGTATCCTCTTGTACGATAGATACTTCAATATTTGATGTATTACTTGAGTCATTAACATAAGTGAACGCACAAATAGAACAGAGAGTTGTGTTCGCGGTGTATTCAAATTCAGTTTCATGATCATCGCAATGTAATCCATCATCATGATAGTGCAGTGTAGAACTTAGAAAGCCTGCGACCGCAAGAATCCATATAAATAGTGATATTTTGGTAATTCTTTTATTCAATAGATTATTTTACTTTGCAAAGATAAAAACTAATTTTATCATATAATTAAAAATTTAGCATAGTTTTTAAATTAAATTATTGAAATGTTAGAACTGTTTGAACCAATAAAAGTTTGGTTTTTAGGATTAGGCGATAATTATGGGGTTAATCCAATTATTTTTGGGAGTATTTACGTAGGTGCTATTCCTTTTTTTACTCTATCCATAGGGTGGTTGGTTAAGAATCTTAAAAAACAAAAGTCCATAATTTTACCCATCCTTTCAGCTTCCTTTTGTTTTGTCTCCGCTTATTTATATTTAATTATTGTGGGTAAAAATGTTCCATTATGGGTTTATCTATTTGTTGTTATTATTATCATTTTTGGAGCATATTCGGCTGTAAGAAAAGTTCGTAAACAAATAAAGGCATCAAAATTACCGGATAATAAATAGTCATTTCCAATAGTTTGAATTTTGAGAATATTTCTGTCTATGATAAACTATTCATCTAATATATTGATTACATCTAAATGGATACGCTTGTATGGTTTAAAAACACAAAATAATTTCTGTGCACATTTAAAATAACTCCTAAGTATATGTCTAATTATGAATTTGATGCCATTATCATTGGAGGTGGTGCCGCGGGATTAACGGCCTCAGGTATAGCTGCAAATGTTGGCGCAAAAACGCTGATGATAGAGTCTAATAAGCTAGGAGGAGATTGTACCTGGTCAGGGTGTGTTCCTTCGAAGGTGATTCTAAAAGCGGGTAAAATTGCCCAACAAATTAGAACTGCAAGTAAGTTTGGATTGCTAGATATAGAACCCACCATCAATTTTCGGAAGCTAATAGAGCATGTACACAATATTAGAGATGAAGTATATTGGGATGCAGATCGCCCCGAAATTTATGAGGAAATGGGTATTGAAGTGGTTTTTGGAAAGGCTATGTTTAAGAATCCCCATGCACTTGAAATAACTTTTGATGACGGAACAACAAGAGTGGTAACATCAGCTTACATTTTTATTGCAACTGGAGCTAAAGCATTTATACCGCCTATTCTTGGATTAGATAAGATAGATTATTTGACGAATGAATCCCTTTTTGAAATGGATCAGTTACCCAAACACTTGGTGATTATTGGTGGTGGACCAATAGGAATAGAAATGAGTCAAGCATTTGCCAATTTAGGAGCTAAGGTTACGGTAATTGATATGGCTGATCGAATTATGCAGAACGACGATCCTGAACTAGTGGAGATCCTCCATGCAGTTTTGATAAAACAAGGTGTAGATTTTGAACTTGGAGCATCCATCAAAAAAATACAAAAAACTAAAAATGGAGTCGAAGTTGTAGTGGAGAGAGATGGAAATGAGAAGATGATTTCGGGATCGCATCTATTGGTTGCCACAGGTCGCCAAGCCAACTTCCAGTCACTTAATCTTGAAGCAGCTGGTGTGAAAATCAACAAGAAAGGAATACAGGTTGATAATTCTTGCAAAACAAATGTACATCATATTTATGCAATGGGTGATGTTACTGGGCGGTATCAGTTTACACATATGAGTGAGCATATGAGTAAAGTGGCTGTTACTAAAGCACTCCTTAAAATCCCGATGACCATCGATAAAAAGCACGTGCCATGGGCAACTTTTACAGAGCCTGAACTCGCACATGTTGGGGCTACAGAAAAACAGTTGAAAGCTAGTAATCAAAAATTTGAAGTATATAGATTTCCTTATTCAAAAATAGACCGAGCTATTACTGAGGGAGAGACGGAGGGATTGATTAAAATATGCGCTAGTAAACTTTCGGGAAAGATTTATGGTGCCTCTGTGATTGGCGCACATGCCGGTGAATTGATCTCGGAATATGCCGTTGCCATGAAAAATGGAGTTACTCTAAGAAACATCGCTGACACCATTCATCCATATCCAAGTTGGGGTTTAGGAGCGCGTAGAGCAGCTGACCAGTGGTATATAAAAAATCAAAGCGAAGCTAGTGTAAAGTGGATGAAACGAATTTTTGGCTATAAAGGTGAGATTCCAGATTACAGCGATCCAGATAGGATTGTGTAATTTTGGTTAACACTAGACTTTCAATAAATTAAGTT
The DNA here is from genome assembly GCA_038154605.1 of Balneolaceae bacterium. GTDB lineage: Bacteria > Bacteroidota > Rhodothermia > Balneolales > Balneolaceae > HXMU1420-13. The sequence goes on along the minus strand of JAYPYN010000060.1, from coordinate 6,723 downwards.
ACTTCCTAAAAAAAATCCCCACTAAAAATTAATGGGGATTTAAATTAGTTGAAAACTAAGTTTGATTATTGGCTAAACCCTTAGTCCTTCTTTTTCACAGAAGCAACAACATGGGTATCGTCTACTACTAAGTGTTGTTCGCCATGATATCCGATATCCATCCCTTCTAGCTCTAATTCTTCATCAATTCTACCGCCAGAAGTCATTAATGCAGATATTTTATAAACAATAGCTGTTGCAACCGCAGAATAAGCTATAGTTATTAGAACAGCTTTTGTTTGAACCCACACTTGAGCTGCATTTCCGTAGAGTAGGCCAGCTCCTCCATTAATTTCTGGATTAGCAAATACACCTGTTAAAATAGCGCCTGCAATACCAACCAGTCCATGGATTCCGAAAGCATCAAGAGTGTCATCATGTTTAACCCAAGATTTTAGGTGAACAACACCCCAATAGCCTACAACACCAGAGATAAGTCCTATGGCGAGAGCACCCGATACATCAACAAAACCAGACGCGGGTGTGATACCTACAAGACCAGAAATGGCACCCGATGCCATTCCTATTAATGTTGGTTTTTTAACGATAAACCATTCGATGGTTAACCAAATAAGAGCACCAGCACAAGCTGCCACATTTGTAACAAGTAAAGCGTTTGCAGCAATACCATCAGCAGCTAATTGGCTGCCTCCATTAAAGCCAAACCAGCCAAACCAAAGTAGTGCCGAACCGAGAACCATAAATTTTATGGAAGATGGTTTTCGTACTTCTTCAAGGCTGTGCTCCATTCTTTTACCAACTAGGTAAGAAAGTACAAGACCAGCTACACCAGCATTTATGTGGATTACGGTTCCACCAGCAAAATCCATTTCGCCACTTTCGCTTAAAAATCCGCCGCCCCATACCCAATGTGCGATGGGAGCATATACAGCAATCACCCAAAGAACAGAAAATAATCCCCAGGTTGAAAACCGAACGCGTTCAATAATTGAACCACTAACTATGGCCACTGCGATGGCGGCAAATGTGCCTTGAAAAACGACAAATAGTAACGAGGGGATGGTACCGTTTACATCGTTAACACCAATCCCAGACAAGAATAAATTCTCTAAACCACCTATAAAGGCATTGCCGTCACTAAAAGCTAAAGAATATGCTACCACAACCCATACAATAGTTCCGGTACAAAACGCCATATAACTCATTCCAATAGTATTGAGTACATGTTTATTTTGAGTTAATCCACCATAAAATAGAGCTAGACCGGCAGGTGTCATAAGCATAACTAAAGCTGTAGCTATAAGCATCCAAGCCGTGTCTCCAGAGTTGATAGTCGCTTCTGCCTCTTCGGCAAAAGCAGTAAAAGTGAAAAACACTGAAAAACACAGTGTTGTGAGGAGTTTTTTCATAAAATTATCCAACAATTTATTAATGAGTATTACCAATGTTAATATTTTAATAACAAAAATACTTAAGGTAAAATTGAATAAAACTTAAATAAATTTAGATTAATTATATGGAAGGGCTTTTTTAAGTGGAATAAATAGATTTTAGATTAAAAAAATTAGTTAATATTTTGAATTTCTTTTAGCTTTCCTAAAGCTCTTTCTTTTAGGTTATTAAACTGGTCTTCAGGAATATGCCCTGTGGTAAATTGCATATACAACCATACGATATAGGTAGCCATTACATCTTCATAGCAGTAGTGTTCAATCAAAGGTAATTCATCTCTTTTGAACATTTCGTACACTTCATTTCCTTCCCCAGTCTGTTTAAATGGGATACCTATTAATTGTCCTAGATGTTTTAGCTTTGGCCAAGAACTAGCACCATAATTACTAAACTCATCCACTAGGTCGATATTATGGCGACTATATCTATATCGTATATCGTAATCACTCATGCGGATTGGCATTTGTAAACCATGCTTCATAGCTCGGTATGTAAGAACAGGTATATCGAAACCTTTACCATTATGATGAATTAATCCAAAATCCTTATAGGTACCAATAGTTTCGAATATTTTCTGCAAACCATCTTTTTCATTTTCACCATTCCACCCTATTTTTTGTTTTGGTGCACCTGTATTTTCAATCCATAGCCCAACCCAAGATACTACTCGGTGATACATTGGTGGTAGAAATCCTGATTTATTCCTAGCTAGATGTTCAGCTGCTTTTTCTAATAGCTTATCCTCATCAGATTCAGTGTCATTCATAATCGTTCTGATGAATTCAATATCGGGAATTGTTTCTAAATCGAAAATAAAATACATGATTAAACTTGCCTTTGAGAATGGAACTTTTATCTTAGAACAAGATAGGTATATGATATTTGTATTTAATTATTTAATCTAAAAAAAGGGTAAAACTATGAAAAAAAGAATACTATATGTGGCAATGTTGTCATTTGTTTATGTAACGGTTAATGCTCAAGTTTTCAATCCAGCGGATAATCATTCAACACTGAAGGAACGTAAACAACAAAAAATTTTATCTCTTTTAAAAAAAGGATATGCCACATCTTATAAAACTAAGCATACAACTGAATCTAAGATTGATAGTATTACTTTTGAGATTCAAGTAGATGGTGAATGGCAGCTCTCCTCTGTAGTAAATTTCTCTTATTCTGAGGAAAATCCACAGGAAACTAGTAGTATGAAAATATTTTATGATGGAAATTGGACACCTATTCAAAAAAATGAATTGTATGTAAATTCAGAAAATCGAATCGATTCAACATTAGATTATGAATATTTTGAAGGAGAATATGTCTTAACAGGATATGAGAAGTTTTTCTATGACAGTGAGCAAAGGCTCGATTCTGTACATAATTATGGGTTTTATGCTGATGATGATTTTTATGATGAATATTATGTATTTACCCATTCTTCAGCCGACTCTATTTTATTTACTTATAATTACAACGGGCTAGAGTTTGGTGCAGCAGTAACAGAAACAGGGCAAGGTTATTTGATAAATAGAGATAGTAACCTTTACCAATTTTTTGAAAATAATATTGGGACTAAATCAAGAGCCATTTATTTTGATTATTCTTTTGATGAATTAGTAAATCCGGCAAACGATATAACAATGTATGTATCATTTGAATATGCTGAGTGGAGTAACGATGATTACATTCCAGTTGAAAAATCAACTTTTGTTTATAATGAAGATGTTACCCAGTTAGTATCAGGGAAAGACCAAATGTTTATGAATGGGAGTTGGGAAGATATTACGGATTATATATTCAATTATAATAATAACTTACTAAGCGTCGTTGAAACAACCGAATATGATGGTGATGATCTATATAAGTCCAGACAATTAATTAGCTATAAGAACATCACAAGTAATGATCAAGAATTAAAGTTAACAGGTTACAAGCTATCACAAAACTACCCAAACCCATTCAATCCTAATACCATTATTAAATACTCCATACCAGTATCTTCCAATGTTTCAATTGAAATTTATAATATGCTAGGGCAAAAGATGAGTACAATTTTGAATGAATTTAAAAAGGAAGGGCCCCATGAAATTAAATTTGATGCTTCATCGTTGCCATCTGGCGTATATATGTATCGATTAAAAGCAGATGCTTTTGTGGAAACAAAACTTATGACTTTGATTAAATAAACAATTGTTCAATAAAGTAGAAAGTTCGAAGTTCTCTTTATTCTACTTGGCAAGAAGCTAAAAAAGCCCTTGATCTATATTTTTGATTAGGGGCTTTTTTCTATTCGGTAATTTCACCAGCTATATTTTTTTGAAACAAATGCTCAATCTCTCTCTTATCGTCGAAGTTCGCAAGTAGCCACATCATTTTAGTTAACGAGGCTTCTAAAGTCATATCTCCGCATGAAATAGCTCCAGATTGTGCAATCTTTCTGCCAGCAGGATATTTTGATAAATCCACAGCATCAAAATCTGCTTGAGAAATCATGGCTACAATTACGCCATGTTTGGTACATTTTTCTAAAAAAGGCAAAACACTATAATTCCCTTTTGTAGGCACATTTCCACTACCAAAAC
>JAYPYN010000060.1:0-2679 GCA_038154605.1 Balneolaceae bacterium | reverse complement strand
GGGAAATACAGTAAGTACAAGTAGTTCGTTCGAAAAATTAGATTCGACACAAAACGTCTGATTTGTCTCGTTAGGCTTAATATTCAATTTTACATCCAATCCAATGGTTGCTAATGGGGGCAGATTGGGAGATCCAAAGGCATCAAAATCGCCTATACTTAGTTTTGTTGCTCTATTTCCTCTATACACATGATCGTTAAAGCAGATTACCACTTCATGTAGTTTTGAAGTAGCTATCTCGATGGAATTAATTAAGTTTCTTCGTGCATCGCTTCTAATTGAAGCTAAAGGAACTTGGCTACCAGTAAAGACTATCGGTTTATTTAAATGTTTTAAAGCAAAGGAGAGGGCAGATGCAGTGAAAGCCATGGTATCAGTGCCGTGAATTATTACAAAACCATCAAACGCATGGTAATGGGTATAAATGCATTCTGCCAATGTAATCCAATGGTGATGATTTAAATCGGTGGAATCTTCGAAAAATAGAGGGATAGTACGAATAGTGGCTAATTCAGTAAGCTGAGGAATCTTTTCAATTAACGTGTGTGACCATGCAGAAGGATCTAATTCTACTCCATCTCCTTTTGCGCTCATGGCTATGGTTCCACCTGTTTGTATTAAAAGAATATTTTTCATGTTGCTTCTTTGCGTCAGATGTTTAGTTTTACTTAGCACATTCAATTATTGAATGTGCTGCTGTTCGTTGAAACATTAAAATTGAATAAGAAAAGCGCTTACAAAAATAAGGCTTTCTATATATTTCTACTAGCAGCTTAATAATATAATCGGAGGTCACTATGAAAGTATATAATCCTACACGCATTCGAAACGTAGTTTTGTTGGGTCATTCTGGCTCCGGTAAAACAACATTAGCAGAAACCATGTTGTTTGAATCCGGAGCCATAAATAGACGTGGAACCATCCAAGACAAAAACACCACATCAGACTATCATCAATTTGAGAAAGACAAAGGTAAATCCGTTTTCTCATCCTTCATGAATCTTGATTGGAGAGGCCATAAAATTAATTTAATCGATACGCCGGGCACCTCCGACTACATTGGGGAAGTAGTGGGTGCTTTAAAGGTAGCCGACACCGCAATTATGACATTAAATGCCGAACAAGGGGTTGAAGTAGCTACAGATGCTCTATGGAAATACATTAAAAAGTATAATATTCCCTCTATGTTTGTGGTAAATAAATTAGATAATGAACGATCTGATTTCTGGAAAGCCGTTGAAGAATCAAAAAATCACTTTGGTAGAGAAGTTACCGTAGTGCAATATCCATACAGCGAAGGATCAGATTTTCATGCAATTATTGATGTCTTGAGAATGACTATGTATGAATTCCCAGAAGAAGGAGGCAAACCAGATAAGCTCCCGATCCCAGATTCCGAAAAAGAGAGAGCTTCTAAACTTCATCAAGAACTTGTTGAAGTGATCGCCGAAAATGACGAGACACTAATGGATATTTATTTTGAACATGGAGAACTTGATGAGGAACAAATGCAAAAAGGATTAAATCTCTCGCTCATTAATGGGAATATCCGACCATTATTTTGTGCTTGTGCATCCAGAAATATGGGCACAGGAAGAATAATGGGTTTTATTGACGATGTTGCTCCCAATCCCCTAGAAGTACGAGCGCCTAAAACTAGTGATGGCGAAGATCTTGTACTCAATGCAGATGGGAAACCTGTTATGTTTCTTTTTAAAACACATTCCGAATCGCATGTTGGGGACTTAATCTATTTTAAAGTATATGGAGGAAATGTTAAAGCAGGCATGGATCTCCAGAATTCAAGAAATTCGAATACAGTACGGCTGGGGAATTTGTATTTAACCGAAGGACATAAACGCATTGAAATTCCAGAAATTAAGACGGGAGACATCGGTGCAGTTGTTAAATTAAAAGATAGTGAAGTAAACGATACCCTTCATGAAAAAGGGCACGACATCACCTTAGATGCAATCCATTTTCCATCTACAGTAATTCGTACAGCGGTAAAACTGAAGAAAGAAGGGGACGAAGACAAGCTAGGAAACGCATTGCATCAAATACATCGCGAAGATCCTTCAGCGATAATTGAACATAGCCAAGAACTACGCCAAATTATTATACATGGCCAAGGCGAAGAACATCTTAATACCATAGAACATGCACTATTACATAGATTTAAACTTGATGTAGAATTCGGTACCCCAAGAATTCCTTATCGTGAAACTATCACAAAAGAAGTGCGCGTACAGTATAAACATAAAAAACAATCTGGTGGTGCGGGTCAATATGTTGAAGTACATCTTTTAATTGAACCCTACCAAGAAGGCAAAGCCATGCCCGAAGATATCAAAGTGCGAAAAGTTGAAGAACATGAATTACCGTGGGGTGGCAAATTGGTGTTCCAAAACTGCATTGTTGGCGGAGTTATTGATAATAGATTTATGCCAGCTATACTTAAAGGTGTAATGGAGAAAATGGAACAAGGCCCAATGAGTGGCTGTAGAGCACGCGATATTCGTATTTCGGTGTATGATGGTTCTATGCATTCGGTAGATTCTAATGAAGCAGCCTTTAAAACGGCAGCTCGGATGGCATTCCGTAATGGGTTTTTGGATGCGAGCCCACAACTTCTTGAACCTATCTATGAAATTAATGTAACGGTTCCCGCGGATTATA
>JAYPYN010000059.1:3639-13265 GCA_038154605.1 Balneolaceae bacterium | reverse complement strand
GTGTAGTTGAGTTGTAACCCATTAGCAACAGCTTGCATCGATAAAGGGTGTGCAATCAGTTTTCCTGAAAATTGGTTGCCAAAAAAAGGGAAAATTAAACTGCTCCACCAATCGTTGGTTTGAACTCTTTGAGTAAAAGAATTGGATACTTTTGGTGAAATATTTTGCCCACTTGAATTTTGGGGACCAACTGCACCCGATGGAAGTGAAGTGCTATAACTGCCTGCTCCCACTTGAACGGATTGTGCAAATATAGAAGAGGAAAACCCACCAAAGAGTAACGCTACAAATATAATAAGTGGATATTTATTATATGATAATGAGTTTAAATACATTAATATAAATTAGAGGATTAATATGAAATTCTGGTTTATTTCAATAAGATCATTTTATTTACTAATACTTTTCCGTCGAATTCCAAACGGTAGAAATATACACCACTAGAAAATTGAGACGCATCAAAAGTTACAGTGTGTTTGCCTTCAATTCTGAATTCATCAACTAGTAGTTGTACTGTTTGGCCAAGGGTATTAAACACGGATAATTTTGTTTGTCCGGATGTAGGAATTTTAAAACTGATTGTAGTGCTAGGATTGAATGGATTAGGATAATTTTGGGAAAGTGCTATTGAAGAAGGAGCATCATTAATGAGTTGATTTGATACATATAAAATATCGGTATTTGGGAATAATTCATTGGTAGGAACAACATTCCTTGGAGTAGTACTCGACCATCTAAAAAACATACCAGAATTACCAGAATTGTGAGAATATTCCACAACTAAAGAATTTGAAGAATTTTCTTCAAGGTAAAATGAACTTGATTGATAACTACCCTCATTAATAATTAATGTATTATTCAAATAAACACGTGCTGTTCCATTAATTGGTTCGGTGTAAAACGTATAATTTCTAGAATTATCGGGTATGATATCACCTTCCCAACGAACGCTATATCCATTTTTGGGGATATTTTCATGTGGCGGGCGGTCATGATAACTAAATGCTACCATTGGATCTTTTCTTACAATCGAAGACCCTGTAAAATCATTATTAGAATAATAAGTAGCGGCTAATCCCCGAAGAGAATCTGAGTTATTTGAGGCGATGCCTTTTCCATGAAAATCAATCCAGTTTATATTTCCAAGTCCATTATTCCCTGAAGTACTTGTAAAAATGACATAAATATCATGTGTGCCTTCTATATTATTTAGTGGAGCAGAGAAATAATCATACGTTTGCCAGCCTCCGGTAACTTCTGTACCTATGGTCGCAATTAAAGGCCCATTTTTTGAGCCTGTCCTAATTTCTATATCAGCAGGAATATTTTGAGAGGCAAAACGGAGAGTAATAAATTCTATATTTTCAAAATTCATTGGCCCAAATTTTAAAGCATCACCTTCATCAGCATACCCAACATTTTTTGCTCCTCCTAGAAAATCACCAGTATCTTCCAATTGGAAATCAGATAAATCTAAAGAATGTTGCCCTTGCTTTCTTTTGAGGTTTAAAAGTACAACATCGCTTCCTTTCAAGGGCGAGCCAAGATCTGCGCCGTTATCCACAAAATTAGCATTTAAGATGTAGAACACATTATCGGGGCCATCTCCATGTGTTTCTGCTACAAATGAGCCCTTACACCCATTCATAGGACCTGTTCCATGCGAGTGATCGTCATGCCCAATTGAGGGTTCTGCTATCACTTCGTTGCAGTCAATTCCATTACCGATGGTCCCTTGTTCGGTATCAGTTACATCTATTTCGTATTCGATGGTGTCATAATCTTCATAAAATCCACCATTCAATGGCTTTTTGATGGTAACTTTAGGGGCACTATTTCCTACTATAATTTCAATTTGTGCGATAGCCGTAGCGCCAGCATTATCAGAAACGGTTAAGATAGCTAGATAGGTTCCGTTTTCAGTATATGTATAGGTTGCATTTGCGGTATTTGCATCTTCTATGCCATCGTTGTTGAAATCCCACGAATAGGTTAATTGGTCATCTAAATCGGGGTCAGTAGATAAATCTCCTGTAAATTCAACTTCAAGAGGTGCAAGCCCACTTTTTATTGATGCCGATGCAATTGCAAAAGGGCTTCTATTTGCAAGATTTTGTGCAAATTCAATTTTAATGATTCGATCATCGGGATTATCTTCAAAAAAACCTGTTCCCCATTCAATTACATACATAGCTCCATCCGGGCCAATGTGCATATCAATAGGTCGTACAAGGGGTTCTGAGTCTAAAAATGGATTGATCTGAAAAATATTTCCATTCTCATCAAAACGTACTTCTTTAATCCAATTTCTTGTCCATTCCAATATAAATAGTGATCCGTCATAATATTCAGGAAGGCTACCGGTTTCTGTTAAGGTGCTATCATAATTGAAAAATCCGCCAGCTATTGCGGTTCGTGCACCTTCGCTACCAAATTCTGGGCGTTCAGCTGTAAATCCGTAGGGATAGTAAATCCACGCTGGGGTTGAAGGAGGAAGAGTACTATTACCAGTATTATTTGGAGAATTGTTTGTAGGATTTTGGCAATTGAAAAAGCCATTAATTGAACCCGTTGCGAAATCATAATAGCCATAAGGTTTATTGTCAGCAATACAATATGGCCAGCCGAAATTGCCGGGAGTGTTAGTGAGATTAAATTCATCGTAACCAATAGGTCCACGGCTACCACTTGTACGAGAATCAGGACCAACATCACCCCAAGCAAGCTGATTTGTGTGAGGATCAACTGCCATTCTAAACGGATTACGTGTGCCCATAATATAAATTTCAGGTAATCCTTCATCTGCCTCTGTAAATAAATTCCCTTCGGGAATGGTATAGCTACCGTCGGTTTCGGGATGGATTCTAAGAATTTTCCCTCTTAAATCGTTTGTATTTGCAGAGGTGCCTTGAGCATCAAAAGCGGAACGCCCAGTTCTTTCATCTATTGGAGCAAAACCGTCAGCTTCGAAGGGATTAACATTATCGCCAGTAGTAATATATAAATTACCATTCCCATCAAATTCTAGGTCGCCTCCAGAATGGCAACATTGACTTCTTTGGGTGGGAATTTGAAGCATAATTTTTTCGGAATTCATGTTAACCGTTGTGCCATTAAATTCGAATCTAGAAACACGCTGTTCACTTACTGCTAGTGGTGAATAAAAAATATAAATCCAAGAATTAGTCTCGAAATTTGGATCTAGAGTAATTCCTAGAAGCCCATCCTCACGACCACTATCAACACTAAATTGTGCGGCTATAGAAATAAGGTTGGTTTCATTACTTCTTAACTTAATAGTTCCGCCCCGTTCTAAATAAAGAATATCTAAATTCGGAAGAACAGTTAAGGCCATTGGATTGGTGGGGTTATTGTCAATAACAGTTACTTGATATTGGTTGTTATTAGTAGCATCAAACTGGCCAGTTACATCTCCAGTAGCGTAACGTATTCCACCTAGAATATGTTCTAGGAATAAAGGTTCAGAATAACTTTCATTTGTATGGCCTCCCCCTGTATACCAAGCTCTTCCTCCGTCAAAATCGTGCATCCAAGCAATGGGATGATCATGGCCCATATTTCCGCCACTGTAGGTGCTTTCATCAAGAGTGGCTAACACATGAACGTTACCTCGCGGATTATCTCTATAATTATACCATTCATCGAAGCGCTCCCAATACTCTGGCAAGTTTTTTGTTGAGGGGTGTATTCTATCCGCCACTTTAATAGTAGCGGTTTGATTTTGTGGATGGCTGTCAAAATAAGCTCCTACAAGTTTTCCATACCATGGCCAGTCATACTCGGTGTCGGAAGCAGCATGGATACCTACATAGCCTCCACCAGCTTGTATATATTTTTCAAATGCGGTTTGTTGTTGTGTATTTAATACATCGCCTGTTGTGCTTAAGAAAATAACTGCATCATACTGGATTAGATTACTAAAAGTGAATACCGCTGCATCTTCAGTAGCCACTACTTCAAAATCATTCTCCACACCTAGTTTTTGAATGGCAGCTATCCCATAAGAAATAGAGCTGTGGCGAAAGCCTTGAGTTTTTGAAAAAACAAGTACTTTAAAGGAATGAGCAAAACTAGATAAAGCAATAAAAACGGTAAAGAACGAAGTTAGATATAATCTTCTACACATAAAATTCATTTAATTGATCAGAATGTAAGCTAAGTATTAACTTGATTAGCTTATTCTGTAGTAAAAAATAAAATATATAATTTTATTTTCTAATTTATGATGTTGCTTAGCTGTCCTAGTAATACTTTATAACTATTTACATTTTTTTGAACAACGGCAACCGCTTCTTGATACAATTCTTTTTGTTCGGTTTTACTTATAGTTTTTCCTGTATAGATGATTACAGGAGTATGTTTATGATTTTCTATTGTTCTAATAGTTTGTAATACATCTTTACCATAAGCATCGGGGAGGTACATGTCTAAAATAATACAAACAAAATTCTGTTCTGTTTTTAATAACTCATAGGCTTCTTGTGCCGACTCTACAGTTATACAATTTTCCACTACTTTACTGAGAAATTCTTTTAGTGCCATGTTATGAATTGTACTGTTATCAATTAATAAAATAGTACCATTAGAATTTTTATTTTTAATACTTGAAATAGTATTGTGTTCTTTTTTTGCCTTTTTTACAAGTTTAACTATTTCGACTTCTGGCTTATTTTGTACGGCATCATAACTGTCTAAGGGTAAGTACACTGTAAAAATACTTCCAATTCCATATTCACTATCTAAACTTAGTTTCCCTCCTAATATTTGAGTTATTTCTTTTGAAATTGCTAACCCTAAACCAGTTCCTCCATACTTTTTTTCGGTTGATTGTCCATCCGCTTGAACATAGCTTTCGAAGATAATGTGCTCTCGTTCTGCATTTATTCCAATTCCAGTATCAGAAATCTGAAATGCAATCATTTTTTCTTTATGATTTATTTTTCTCTTTACCAGTTCTTCTTCATCAGCTAAATATACTTTAAGCTTTACATGCCCTTTATGGGTAAATTTTATGGCATTAGATATTAAATTGTTTAACACCTGCTCAAGACGAATTCTATCTGTATTGATAGAATCGATTTTTTTTATGCAATGTTCGTATTTAAACTCAATATCTTTTTCTGCGGCAACTGGAATATATAGTCTTGAAAAACGTGTGCAAAAATCCTTTATTTCCAATTCTTCTAACTGTATATCCATTTTTCCTGATTGTATTTTTGATAAATCAAGAATTTTATTCAAAAGGTCGAGCAGATTATTACTGGAGCCGTGAATTAGATCAATGTATTCAATTTCATCTTTTTTAAGGGATTGATTTCTGTTTTCTGCTAAAATTTCGCTTAATAAAATAACCGAGTTTAGGGTTGTCCTCATTTCATGGCTAATTTTAGCTATAAATTGAGATTTATAATTTAGGCTATGCTCAAGTTCTCGAGCTCGTTTCAGTAGAAGAGCAATTTCTATTTGCTGCCGAATTTTAATTTCTAAAAATGCAGTATTTGAAGTGGGAATATACTCATGAATACCAGAACTAAGTAACGAATTAATTTCTTCACTATTTAAAATATCATTTACGGCAATTAATCTTGTTCTTGCATGATATGTATACACAGATTCAATAATATTTCGGTAATTAATTCTGTTATCATTTAAGTCTAATATCACCATATCCCATCGTTGATTTTTAAAATCCTTTGTTAAATCGGTATCTGATTTAAGAATTCCAGTTTCAATTATTATACCCTCTATATTTAGGTGTGCTACAATTTCTTGAACTAAGTAAATAGGTTGGGTAAATAATATAGAAACCGTCATACGCGTAAGTTTTTTTGGTTAATTGGGAGGTAATTTTATTTTCAATTTGAATAGAGTGCAAGTTTGAAAAAAGAGTATTATAATATTAAAATATTTTAATATTAAAAATTATCTATTTCCTGAAATGATTTCTGATGATTTTATATGAAGTAGAAATTTTTTTTTCAAAAAAATTTGTTTTTCATGAATAGAAGACACATTATAGAACCTATTAATTTTTATTTAGATAATAATATATTTGAATTCTGGATAAAGACGTTAAAATAAAACAATTAATTGAACAGATAGTGAATTCTGTCAGTAATTTAAGTTATCCTTCCGAGATAGAGCTGTTAAAGGAGAAGTACGTTAAGTTGAAAACGGTACATCAACTGCAAAAAAGTATCGTACAGCAAAATATGCATAACGCAATGTCGCCATTAAGTGCAATCTCTGGATATCTAGAATTAATTAATTTAGCTCTCCTATCCAACCCTGATTTAAAACAAATTGAGAGTTATAGAAAAAAAATTGAAGATGGTATTGTTGAAGTAAATACAATTATTGCCCAGCTACAGAACATATATAATGACGAGACAGATAATTTACTCGTAGAAGAAACTGAGCATTTATTGGATGTTGATTTAAATTGGCTTGTTCGTGAGGTATGTGAAAAAATGCATTTCACTAACTCGGAAGTTCTATTGAATACTAAAATAATTTCTCTACATGTAAGAACTGATATTTTCATTACCAAATTAATTGTATTTAATCTTATAAAATATGCTATTAAGTGTAATATAAACAATAATCCAATTGAGGTGACAACCAATTCCTCGTTAAATTATGCTACATTTGAGGTAAAATTTTCAGTGTTAGACGCTAAAAAAATTGAAATAGGCCAAGTAATCAGAAAAGCCAATTCCTCGGTTAAAGATTTTGAGGTTGTTAATTCTTTGAATGAAGGATTACTTACCAGCGTAAAACTTGCCAAAGAAATTAATGGGCAAGTCAATCATTTGTGCTATAAAGAAGGGTTGATTTTTATTAAACTTTCAATTCCTAAAGCAAAACCAAATAGCAACACCATAGCTCACTTAATATGATAAGCCTAGCTATTTAACGTTCTAAATTGGGTGAAATTTTTTCAAAGAGATTAAACAAACGTATTGATAGGGGCGATTTAGATTAATTATCAAAAATTTTTAGATCACAAAAAACAATTAACTAAGACTATTAATCTAGAAACCAATAAACCAATAGAGGGATCGACCTTTATCATTAAGTCGAAATAATTTTGATTTTTTTTTACCAATTTGGTTAAAATTTAAATACAGATTTTCAGCATTCCAGCCATATGCAAGTTGGCGTTCTCCCTTCATTGTAAGATTGTATTAAAAGAATAAACGAATTTTAAGTGGGATAGGAATTAAGGGGATTGCTATTTAAGAAATACTCTTTATTATGTTCTGTAAAATTATTGGTTAGGTGAATCTGTTTGTTTTTTAGTGTGTATTTCAAGTGTTTTCTGATTTTGCAATACTACGATGATGTTGTGCAGTGCTCTGGCTGTATACATCCAAATATTCTTGAAATCGATGTCTACTACCTTAGATACTAATCAAATATATTCTCTATCTAAATTGAACGGGAGTTAAAAGGGTAATAAATCAAAAAATCTTAAGAAAATATTCTTCATTTTCTTAAGGATCGAAGAGAGAACCCGATAAACTTTACTGCAAGTATACACTATTAAATTTATGAATCTTGCAAACGATACTGAGTAACAAAACGGTAGGACCTCAAGATTATATGAGAATAGGAGAAATAAATGAGTAAAATTAAGGCATTGATTATTGATGATTCAAAAATAATGAGGAGTCAAGTAAAGAGAGCTCTCGACCAAATAATGATTGCAGATTTTGAATTTGAGGAAGCATTAGATGGAGAAGATGCGCTAGAAAAGTTTAATGATGAAATTGACATGTTGTTTGTTGATTGGAATATGCCCAAAATGACAGGAGTAGAATTTTCTCGAGCTGTAAGAGATCAGGGTAATATGGACATCCCCATAATAATGGTAACGGCCGAAAAATCGATGGGTAAAGTAGATAAAGCTTTAAACGAGGGGGGGGCTGATGAGTACATTACTAAACCATTCACTCCGGATAAGATGGAAAAAACCATCATAAAGTTCTTCAATGAAAATGGAGAACTCATTTCAAAACAAAAAGAAGAAAAGAAAAGCTTCTTCAATAGTATTCTAAAATAAAAAAACAAGTACATAATGATTGCACAACAATTAAAAGAAGCAAAAGAAATACCCCTTGAGATCATAGAAGTAGTAAAAGGTTCAGTAATAAGTGTTATAGAGTCGATTACAGGGGACGCACCAACCTACAAGGTACATGATGGAGACGATGCTCCTTTAAATGGTATAATTGGTAATATTGCAGTATTCAATCCTGAATTTACATTTTCCATTACACTTGCAATAGATAAAGATACTGCCATTAAAATTTCTGAAGCTTTTTTGGGGATGGAATTAGATATAGAAAGTGATGATATGGGTGATTTGATTGCTGAGCTTGCGAATATACTTGCAGGTGATGTAGCAGCAAATATGGAGAATGTTGGTTTTAGAGGGCAATCTTCTTTACCAACAGCAACACGTGGTAGTGATTTGAGGCTATTTATGTCAAATAAACCTCCGTCATGTAAAATGAAATTTGTAGGCTCCATAGGTAGTTTTGTTCTAAATATGGCTCTTAGTGAATCAAGATAAATCCATTGAATAAATATCAGATTTATGAGTACACATAATGTAAAAATTGTAGATGAACTTGCATCCATTATACAACTAATAGCAGATGCATGGCCAAATAATCGTGAAAATGCTGCAATTGCTGGGGCAAGATTCGAAAATATTACCGATGATATTGAAGAGCATTGTACAGAGGCAGAGCAATTAGCGCAGTTGATTTGGCATGGTATAAAGTATTTGTATGAAAAAGATGAATTTTATATCGCAGTGAAATCAAATACCATGCAAGCTGTGAATATAATTCGTGAAACTCTTCATTCAGATGAATACCGAGAGGAAGAATATTTTACTAAAGCTTTTAATGAGTTAAAAGATGCATTATGTGGAGGCAAGGAGTCTGCTGATTCTGTAATTACAGAAGAAGAATTAAAACGATTAATGACTTATAAATCCAAGAAAAAATTAACTCAAAAAGATATCATTGAGTTCTTGGGTGAAATAACAGCATTACTATCAACTGTAAAAATTAATGATAGAGATAATGTTGCTAAAGCGGGCGGTAAATTCGAGGATATCTTTGACTTTATAACAAAAAATTCATCACAAATAACAAAGTTAGCTAAGCTAACATGGGATGGTTTAAGGCACCTTTATAGTGAGGATGAAAATTTTTCAGATGTTAAAATATATACAAGTAATGCCATTCAAATGTTTAAAAAGTATATACAAACTGAGGGTGATATTCAGGTTGAAGAATTTGAAAAAACATACGAAAATTTAGAAAATGCGTTGTTAATTGCTGAAAACAAAAATAATCAAAATGATCAAAAAAATAGTTCTATAGAAGAACTTGGTAAAGGTCTTCTTCTAGAAAATACTACTTTAGATGATGCCGCTGCTTATATCATGATGTTAGATGAAAAATCTGTTACGAATAACCAGATTGAACAACTGGCGGGATTTGTAATTAACAGTATCAATAACGAATCCGATGGTGTAAAAAATCTTTTAAAGGAGGCTTATTCACTAATTTCTGATGTTTATTATG
>JAYPYN010000059.1:0-3629 GCA_038154605.1 Balneolaceae bacterium | reverse complement strand
GTTAAGTCTTGTATCTATAAAGATAGAAGCGGCTACAGTGCATAAAGGTAATGAAGAGTGGAAGCACAATGAGGTTAATTCTAGTAGTGTAACAAGTCGGAATGCAGTGCCGGTAAATGGTAATAGCCAAGACGAAAAAAATCAACACCATTCAAACAATGCAAGAGAACCATTTTATGTTCCTGTTGATATTGATGTGTCCTTGGTCTCAGAATTTATAACAGAGTGTAGAGAATTAATTGAAGCAGCTGAAGTTGCTTTATTAGAATTAGAAAATTTACCTAATGATGAGGAACTCGTTAATACCGTATTTAGAGCTTATCATACAATAAAAGGGACATCTGCTTTTATGGGGCTAGAGCCTATTACAGAATTTACCCATTTTGTAGAAACTGTTTTAAGTAATGTAAGAGACGGTGATTTACCCTTTGATAGAGCTTGTGCAGATATAAATTTTGAGTCGATTGATATTATAAAACAGATGCTTAATTCTGTTGAACAATTAGGAGTAGGTGATTTTTTTCCTTTACCATCTACTTATCAAAGCATGTTAGGTGTGCTGATTG
Organism: Balneolaceae bacterium; assembly: GCA_038154605.1. Classification (GTDB taxonomy): domain Bacteria; phylum Bacteroidota; class Rhodothermia; order Balneolales; family Balneolaceae; genus HXMU1420-13. The sequence goes on along the minus strand of JAYPYN010000059.1, from coordinate 3,063 downwards.
ATGTGTCTGAAAATAATATCTCGCCAGAAGATGCATTATCAAATAGAACAGTAAACAAAAGTTCTACATCTAGTAAGATTAACATCGAAAAATCAACGTCAAGTGGTGAAGAATTGAAGGTGGATACTCCATCTAAAGACAGCATTCAAGAGGTATCTAAATTTGATAAAAAAAATGATATTGATTTTGCAATGGATGCGAATATACAGGCACCTAAAAGTGAATCTGAAAGTTCTGTTCGCGTAAATGTAAGTAGATTAGATCGTTTGATTGATATGGTTGGAGAACTTGTAATCGCACATTCTGTTGTAGCTCAGGATCATAATATCCCAAACGATTCAGAGCTCCAAAAGAAGGTAAATCATGCAACTAAAATTATTCGTGAACTACAAGATTCAAGTTTAACTCTTCGTATGGTGCCTTTAAAGGCCACATTCCATAAAATGAATAGATTGGTACGTGACTTATCAAAGAAAGCAGGTAAACCGGTTAAGTTTGTAACCATTGGGGAAGAAACTGAAATCGACAGAAATATGGTTGATATTATTAATGAGCCATTAATTCATATGCTTAGAAATTCACTCGACCATGGCATTGAAACACCCGAAGAAAGAGAGAAGACAAGCAAAAACAACATAGCTAATATTTCTCTAAAAGCATTCCAAGAAGGTGGAAAGGTCGTAATTCAGATTACAGATGACGGGCGTGGAATAAACAAGGAAGTAATACACCGAAAAGCTGTTGAAAAAGGTTTGGTTGATCCAGATAAGAAAATGACGGACTCCGAAATTTATGGTTTAATTTTTCTACCTGGCTTTTCATCAGCCGAAAAGGTAACCGATCTCTCAGGAAGAGGGGTAGGGATGGATGTGGTACGTAGATCGATTGATCAGCTTCAAGGAAAGGTTGAAGTTACATCAGCCTTAGGAGTTGGAACAACAATCACAATAGAACTACCATTCACACTAGCTATTACCGATGGCATGTTAATTAGAGTTGGCGATCAACGATTCATAGTTCCAACTATAAACATTGATATGACATTCCGAGCAGATTCTAATGATTTATTCACCATTTTAGGCGAAAGCGAGCAAGTTTCGTTCCGAGGTAAACCAGCACCCGTAATCAGATTGCATCGTCTCTTTGAAATTGATGGAGCAGAAGAAAATATTCTTGAAGGCACAATGCTAATCATAAAAAATAATAATGACAGATATGCATTATTAGTAGATGAAGTAATTGGCCAACAGCAGTTAGTAGGTAAATCAATTAATATGATTACTACTACAAAGCATATATCAGGTGGTGCAATACTCGGTGATGGAAGGGTTGGGCTTATTTTAGATACTGCATATTTAAATGTTTAATTGGATACTAGTATGAGCAACAAGAATGAGCTAATTCTTAATTTATTTCACTCTAACCAGACTATTTCAAGTGCAACTTTTAAACGTGTTCGACAGATTATACACGATTATTGCGGTATTTATATGAATGAGGGAAAAAGGGCTCTTGTTCAAAGTAGATTAAGTAAGAGAATGAGAAATTTAGGAGTAAAAACATTTGAACAATACGTAGATCTAATTGAAAAAGAAAAACCCCAAGGTGAATTTCTATCTTTTGTTGATATTTTAACTACAAATAAAACGTCATTTTATAGAGAGAACAAACATTTTGAATTTATAGAAAATGTACTGTACCCACAGATGAAAGGTCGTAATGTTAAATGGTGGTCAGCAGGTTGTTCGTCTGGTCAAGAGCCAATTACATTAGCCATGAATTTGTTGGAAGCACAACAAACCCACCAATCGAGATCGGTAAAAATATTAGCTACAGATATCTCAAGAGATGTTTTACGTGTAGCAAAATTAGGGGTATATGATGCCAATAAAATCAATGATATCCCTCCTTCTTATTTGCAAAAATATTTCACCAAAAATAATGATAATTCCTTCCAAACTAATTCTATTGTAAAAAATATGATTACATATGGTCGATTAAATCTAAATGCAAATTGGCCTCTCAAAGGTAAATTTCAAATGATTATGTGCAGAAATGTAATGATTTACTTTAATCGCAAAACACAAGAACAAATCATAGGTAAATTTAGAGATTTACTCGAACCAGATGGATATATTTTTCTTGGCCATTCAGAAAGTATGAATGCACCAGCACTAGGTTTTAAAAATGTTGCACCAGCAGTGTATCAAAAAAACTAACGTTCTGTAACTGAATTAAAGGCACCAAAAGGTGCTTTTTTGGTGTGTTTAGGAAAAAAATTAAAGAATTAAATTTCTACAAAATATCTGTTTAGCATTATTAAGCAAAATAGATTTAGTCCGATAACTTTAACATTGATTTGATGCCCTCAATAGGCATGAATGAACATAAGTAATGCAAGGTATAGTTAATGAAACATGTAGTAGGTGTTAGCGATTTAAAAGTATCAAATAATGAAAACGATTCGATAATAACTCATGCCTTGGGAAGTTGTCTTGGAATCACAGTGTACGATTCAAAGATCAAAGTTGGAGGTATGGTACATGTTATGCTTCCCCTATCAAAAGTGGATCCTCAAAAAGCTGCCTCTATTCCGGCTATGTATGTTGATACGGGGTTTGGACTTTTACTCAAAGAAGTTTTTTCATTAGGTGCTCAAAAAAGAAACTTGGAAATTAATGTTGCAGGTGGGGCAAGCATGAAACAAAATTCAAGTGAAGATTATTTTAAAATTGGTCAACGTAACTTCACAACATTCAGAAAACTACTTTGGAAGAATGGATATATGATTTCTAATCAGGAAGTCGGTGGCTCCATATCTAGAACCATGACTCTTGAAATAAATACTGGTTTGGTAATTATGAATAAAGTGCCAATGAATACTCCAAATAAAAATATGAGAACCGGAGTTTCACCAAAATTAAGCTTTGCTGCTGCAAGTTTTGGATAAATAAATAATAATTAATATTTAAAGAGAACTTATGCTTACTTCATATAACAACGATATCCATGATATAGCACTTAAAACCTTTGAAATAACCTGTTTCATGTTCCCTATGGAAG
>JAYPYN010000058.1:0-13324 GCA_038154605.1 Balneolaceae bacterium | reverse complement strand
TCCATAAACCCGAATAAAGTATGGGGTGCCTACTGTAAAACTCCCGCCGTTACAGTATTAGAAAATATTATTGACCAATAGAACAGAGATGGATGAAGCAATGATTGGAAAAAAAGCATCGTCTCGACGAAACGATGCTTTTAAGTTCTTAGTACGTGTTCTAATTTATTCAGTGGAAGAGGAGGAATTTAATTCTAAATTTAGGGTAATATTTACTTCATTTCCGATGATAGCGTCAGAAATATAATTTCCAGTACCTACACCAAAATCATTGCGTAGAAGCTGGAAATTAGAAGTAATTCCCGCCACTTTGGTATTTTCTTGCCAAGGATGATCCATGACTCCTAATAACGTAAAAGGTAGATCAAAGTCTACGGTTACGTCTTTCATAGTAAGTTTCCCCTTTGCTACAAATGTATTTTCTTCCGTTGAGGAAATTTCTGAGCTTACAAAAGTAATGGTAGGCCATGTTTCTGCTTCAAAAAAATCTTCATTTTTGAGATGCGCATCTCTTTTTTCATTTTCTGTATCAATGCTAGCCACTTGTATGGTTACATCAATAGAACTTTCATCTAAATTCTGTGGATCAAAATTTACGCTTGCATCATATTCGTGAAAGGCGCCCGGTACATTTGAGAAGAAATGGCGAATCTCAAATTTTATAGAGCTATGTGATTTATCTATAGACCAAGGGGTGCTATATATGTGAACTGCTGCTATGGATGCAAAACTAAGTGCAGAGATAAGAGTTAAAAGAAGTAATTTGGTTGTGTTTTTCATTACTAGAAAATGTGTTTTTTATGTTTATCAGATTTTTAAACCAACCTTAGGGAGAAATAATTCGTTTAATGTTAAACTATAATTCTGCAATAAATATGTTGAATTAATTTATTTAGCGAGACTTGTATATGGGTTGTTCTTAATACGAAATCGCCAAGGTAGTTGAGCGTCTTCTCCGGCATAATCTATTCCTACTCTCGGTGATGCCAATATATGTTTTTTAGGTACCTTACGGTTATGATCTTCAATCCAAATTACATCTCCTAGTAAATCGGTACCATAATGGTGTGTGGTAATTCCTAATGCTTGCGATACAATTCCAGGTCCACCACCAACTGAACGCTCTAGCTTTTCTTTATTTCTTCTTTGAAGAATGTATCCAATGCCATCTATGGGTTCGATGCCTCGAATCAATACAGCATCAGCAAATCCTTTTTTATTGGTTACGATATTAAATAGATGATGAATTCCATAACATAAATATACATAAGCGTGACCACCACGCCCATATATTATGTTAGTGCGAGTGGTTTTGCCAGCAAAATAAGCATGACAAGCTTTATCGTGTCTACCATTGTATGCCTCGGTTTCTACAATTATGCCTTTCGTGAGGATTCCATTGATCGAAGTACAAAGTACCTTTCCAAGTAATTCTTGGGCTATAAGTACTACATCCTCGCCCTCGTAGAATGAAAGGGATAGTTTTTCATGCATTAATCCAACGATGCGTAAGGATTGAGATCTGATGAACCAGTATTTGAACCGTAGATTTCTTCATAAGCACGAGTTAAAATCACAGAGAGTACAAAAAGAAGGCTGGTGTAAAAAGCCCAAATCCCGATAATTATAAAGATTGCATATCCTTGATAAAAATACTGATAGGAAGAAAACGCAAAGCCTAAATAAATGGTAACAATCCATTTTGCAAGTTCAAACAGGAAAGTGTAGATGGTTGCCCCAATAAAAGCCGTGCGGGTGGGTATTTTGCGCTCACTTACAAAGCGATATATCACAAAAATTAAAAAGAATGTGAAAATAATTGGAAGCATAAAATCGAGGACGTCATAAATCCAAGGTAATTCAAATTCTATGGTAGTGTAAGGTATTTTAATGACGCTAAAATCGAATAACGAGATTACAGATATGGCTAAACTAAAAAACAGAAACACTGAGCCCATCACCCCAAATCCAAGGAAGTTGTATACTAGATCCATTACAGGATGGGCGCGATCCTCTATATCATATACATCAAAAATTACATGTTTAAAACTGTGTACCAAGCCTTGAGTAAAAATCACTAAAATTATAAGACCAGTAACCCCAAATACTGTTCTAGCGCCAACTAAGGGTTGAAGTAAACTTTCTAACGTTTGTGCGCCTTGAATAATGTCGGTATCTGTTGCTTCATAATCAAAAATGGGAATAAGCTCAGAGCCATAACGCACAATTTCATCAAAAGCTTTATCAAAAGAGAGAATGTAACCGATGATTGAAATTAAAATAAGTACAAAGGGGATAGCGCAGATAAATAAATTAAAAGTGATAGCAGAAGCATTAAAAAAAATATCTTTTTTCTTGGCTAAGCTGAGAACGGAACGCCAATAAGTTTTAAATGTCTGCATCGAGAGGTTGATTAAAGAAACAAAATACATGTGAAATTACATTAATCAAAGGATGTAATTCTTAGACTTTGAGTAGAGGCTTTGGTACATTTTTTCGATATTAAGGTGCTGTCCAAAACATGAGAGATCACTAAATTCTAAATTTATAAAAAAGAGTAAATATCAGTTTTTGGAGATCTAAGGTCATCGAATATCGAGCAAAATTATAACAGTAAATAGATTTTAAATTACCAATGACAACCCGAAAACAAACTCCTTTAATGCGCCAGTATAACGAGATTAAGGAGCAATATCCGGGTACTATTTTATTATTTAGGGTTGGTGATTTTTATGAAACATTTTCTGATGATGCGGTTCTAGTGAGCAAAGAATTGGGTATTACGCTCACAAAACGAAATAATGGTGGCGATCAAACTCCATTAGCAGGTTTTCCATTTCATGCGCTCGATACTTATCTCCCTAAATTGGTAAAAAAAGGATATAAAGTTGCGGTTTGTGACCAAACGGAAACCCCTGATGAAGCTAAAAAGGCAGGGCGTAAAATTGTTGAGCGTGATGTATCAGAAATTACAACACCAGGTGTAACCCTATCCGATAAGCTACTCGATCATAAACGAAATAATTATATCATTTCTTTGTTTTGGGTAGGTCCGCTCATTGGTATTGCGTTTTCAGATATATCAACTGGGGAGTTTGGTTTAAGTGAAGTACACGAAGAAGGATTAGGTAGTTTGATGGCGGCTATTCAGCCATCCGAAGTAATAGTACAAGCAAAATTGAAAGGGAAACTCGAAGAATCATTTCAACCATACAACGTTTCATACATCGACGATTGGGTTTTTGAAGGGGATTATGGTTATACCACACTTATTGATCATTTCAATACGCATTCTTTGAAAGGCTTTGGAGTAGAAGAGCTAAAAGTAGCCCAAATTGCAGCGGGGGCACTGCTCCATTACATGAAGGAAACACAGAAAGCATATCTTCAACATCTTCGGAGATTGTACGCTTATGAGAGCAACGACTTTATGTCTCTGGATCCTTCCACAAAAAGAAATCTTGAATTAACGAGCAGTATTCAGGAAGGTGGAACTGAAGGGACATTAATTTCCATTATGGATGAAACTGCTACCGCCATGGGTGGACGATTATTAAGACGTTGGATAATGCGACCATTGAAGCGTCTAAAACCTATTCAGCAGCGACTTAATGCAGTAGATGAACTGTATCAGAACCATTCGATTCGGTCTTCGATTCGTACAGAATTGGAAGAAGTTGGAGATTTAGAGCGCCTAATTTCTCGTATATGTATAGGTAGAACCAATGCGCGCGACATCAAACAGATAGAACGTTCATTAAATCAGGTTCCTCGAATAAAAAGTTTATTTTCGAGTTGGGATAATGTGTTATTGCAGGACATTAATAAGCGCCTAACATTATTGATTGACGTTCAACATAATATCCAATCCACCTTGGTAGACGAACCCCCAGCAGGTATACGAGACGGAGGTATGATTCGTAAAGGTGTGAATGTAGAGCTAGATGAGCTAAGAGACATCGCCAAAAATGGGAAAAACTACATCGCGCAAATAAAAAATCAACTTTCAGCCGAAACGGGAATCCCATCGCTAAAAATTGGATACAATAAAGTATTTGGATATTACATTGAAGTGACCAACGCCCATAAAGATAAAGTGCCAGAAACCTTTATTAGAAAGCAGACTTTGGTAAACGCCGAGCGGTTTATCACCCCAGAACTAAAAGAAGTTGAAGAAAAGGTGCTTTCGGCAGAGGATAGAAGTAAGATGCTGGAGTATCAATTGTTCGAAGAACTTAGGGTTTTTGTGGCAGGATTTGCAGAAGAAATCCAACAGATTGCCCAAGCAATCGCACAATTAGATGTATTGCAAAGCTTTGCGGAAGTGGCATTTAAGAATGCCTACACCAAACCAGAAGTGAGAGATTCCGAAGAAATAATCATTAAAAAAGGTCGTCATCCCGTGGTTGAAAAATCGCTGCCTTTGGGAGAACCATTTATTCCAAATGATATTGAACTGAAAAATTCTGAGCAGCAAATTATGATCATTACTGGACCTAATATGGCGGGTAAGAGTATTATTTTACGACAAACAGGACTGATTGTATTGATGGCGCAACTTGGGAGTTTTGTGCCAGCTGAATCCGCTTTTATTGGGTTAGTAGATAAAATTTTTACACGCGTTGGAGCGTCTGATAATCTTGCTGCGGGCGAATCTACCTTCTTGGTTGAAATGAATGAGGCGGCAAACATCTTAAACAATGCCACTCCTAGATCACTTATATTATTAGACGAAGTGGGAAGAGGAACCAGTACTTTTGATGGATTAAGCATTGCATGGTCATTGGCTGAGTTTCTACATAACCACGCTCCAGTAGCGGCAAAAACACTTTTTGCAACCCACTATCACGAGCTGAATGAACTTGAACAGATGTACGATCGAATTAAGAATTACAATGTGCAGGTTAAAGAGCATGACGGAAAAGTGATTTTCCTTCGCAAGTTGATAAAAGGGGGTGCGGACCATAGCTACGGTATACAAGTAGCCAATATGGCGGGGTTACCGAAAGCGGTGATTGAACGAGCAAAGGAAATTTTAGGGAACTTGGAAAGTCACAGTTTGGATGTAAACAATGCACATGGAACACCAGAAGCGGATGCCGTGAAACAAAAAGTAGCAGCTCAGAAAATGAGTGAAAGCATAGAAGTTCAAAAGGAGATCGCTCAGATGAATTTATTTGCCAACCATCTAGATCCAAAGTTCGAGACGGTAATGAATAAACTCGAAGCAATAGATCCAAACAGAATTACACCTATTGAAGCACTAATGTTTGTTACTGAATTGAAACAGATTTTTGGGGATTAAATGACAAAATTTCAATCACAACCAGTTCAACAAGCCATGTTAGGAATCAGCTAACACTCTATCCATTATCAATTATAATTTGAAAAATACCTCCAAACATATTGCTGATAGAATTCGATTGATGATTTCAACGAAACAGTTTCAAGTGGGAGAGGTGTTACCCTCTACACGGGAGCTAGGACAGCAATTGGAAGTGAGTTTTCATACCGTTCGAAAAGCATATCATATCCTGTCTAAAGAAGGGTTAATTACAGGCAAAAAGGGAAGAGGATTTATTGTAAATCGCCAAACATCGTTACTGGATAAGGAGAAACGCCTAGAAATTGGGGGTGAAAAAGTTCAGGTGTTAATTGAAGAATTAGTAGGGTATGGACTAGATGAAGCAGAAATAGAATTATTATTTCAAGAACAGTTAGATTATCTAGACTGGCCCAATCGAATTCAGTCGTGTGCTAGTGTTGGGGAAAATGTGGAGCTTGGTGGAATGTTAGCAAGCGCTATTAGGGCTCAAGTGGGAGTAAAAAGTAGAGTAATTGAAGTTTCAGAATATCGAAGTGCAGCAAAGTTTGATGCTTTGTTTGTGCCTGTAAAGTTTGTGCATCAGTTTAAGAGCCTAAGCGAGTCCATCATGATTATCCCAATTGTTTATGGATATGATCCTGATGTACTTCTTTCGGTGGTAGATTTATTTGGGATTCAAACTATTGGGTTGGTCACTTCTCAAGAAGATTCTATTGCCAGAATTATTGCAGAAATTAAACCTACACTCCCTTTTGAGGGATCTATTGTAGCAGGTAGTATTTATGGAAAATCACTTCCACTTTTTGTCCGAGAAACGGATCTGATATTATACACTCCTGATAGTGCCCGTTTGGTAGAACAGAAAGTACCAGAGAAAAAACGTATCAAACTAGAATATAGATTGTCGGATCGATCGGCCGAAATGATCCGGTCGGAGCTTTGGGAACAGTAGGTATGCAATTAAGAATAAAGAATGATTTTATTAAGAATACAGTACGCGTATTCTTAATTGATAATTGAAGCATTGATCATTGAAAGTAAAAGAGACCATTGAGAAAGCAATTTTTGCCATATCCAAAGAGATAGAGGCAGTTCGTGAAGCACCTTCAACAGATGTTTTAACACATGGGGTTAAAGAAAAAAAATCTGGGCACCATGTCTATGTGTTTGAATCTAACAATTTGGGACTACGATTTGCCGAGGAAGTAAAAGCCAAAGTAGATGGGGGAAAAGAACAGATAGTTGATGTTATTGATTTTAAAGACGGGAAAATTTGGCTAGAGTTTCCTTCTGCACAAGGTAAAATAATACATGAAGTAGCTCTTGAATGGGAAAATGACTTTGTGCTTCGGCGAACAGAAGAACATTTACATACCTTAGAAGAGAAATGGAAAGAAATACCGCAGTTAGAACTGCTTTTACATCCACAAGATAGATTCGATACGGTAGGAACTGTTGCCACTTCTAAGTACGATACACTTAGAAATGAATCCCAAATTGATGCCATCCAGAAAGCCATCAACAACAATATCACGTTTATTTGGGGTCCACCAGGAACGGGAAAAACGGCTACAATCGGCTATATAATCGCTAATTTTTTAAGACTTGGACAACGTGTTTTGTTTGTTTCAAACACGAATAGAGCTGTAGATGTTGGTCTATTAAATGTAATGGATGCATTGTCTGAAATTCATCCCGAATTTGATCTTCAACAAAGCACTCGTTTTGGTGAGGCTTGGCTAGATGATGAGCGCTTGGAAACCGTGTTATTCGAGCATCAAGTAAAAGAAAAATTAGATTCCAAAAAATTAGAAGCGGTTGAATTAAGTCAGCTATTAAGTCAATTTGAAGCTGTTCAGGATCAGGTTGATGAACTAATGGAAGCAGATAAAGAAGTTCCAAAAGCACTGGATTTGCAAGCTCAATTACTAGGTGATAAAATTGATCGTTTTGGCGGGAAGTTAGCCTTAGAGGGTAAGATTGATCGGTTGTTGAATTTAAACGAACGCTATGAGTTAAAAAAGAAACAACTTGTAGCAACTACGATGGCAAAAGTATGCACATCAGAGCTTTTTTATACTATTAGTTACGATGCGGTTGTAGTAGATGAAGCATCCATGGCAAGTTTGCCCTATTTATTACTCATGGCTGCAAAATCTAAAGAGCATATAGTTATTGCTGGAGATCCCATGCAGTTGCCTCCAATATCAATCACGAACGACAAAGAAGCATCTGTATTTCTAGAGCAAGATATTTTTACTTATGTTTCGAATGCATCAACAACAGAAGCTTTGTTTACATGGCATGATAAAAACCCAGATTTCACTTCTTTTTTTGACACCCAATATCGATTGAATTCAGACTTAGCAGGTGTGATCAGTTCTGTTTTTTATGATGGTCGTTTGAAAACGGGGAAGCTCACATCCAATAAAACAGATCATATCTCAGTTGCACTAGTGGATTCTTCAAAATATGGTCCGCACATCGCGCAAGAGAAATCAGATAGAGGCTTTAAGCCTAGAAATGAGGTACACTTAAAACTGATTGAAGAAAGCATTAAAAAGCTAAAACTCAAACATCCATCTAGCGAAATAGGCATTATTGTTCCATTCAGAAGTTGTGTGTATCAGGTACGTAATCATTTAAGAGAAAAAGGGCATCTAGGCATAGAAGTTGGAACCATACATACCTTTCAAGGGAGAGAAAAATCAGTAATTCTATTTGATACGGTGATGAGTGGTGAAATTCAATACGGTCAACATCGGCATTACTCCGTTCGTCCTTTCGATGAAACCAAAAATGGGATGAGCGTGCCACGTTTATTGAACGTTGCTTTTTCGCGCAGTAAAGAACTCTTGATTGTAATTGCAGATATGAATCATATTAACAAGGTGTACGGGCGAAAGTTTTTGGGTCGGCTTTTGAACTCTTTAAAAGAAATTTCGATGTAGCAAAAAAAGAATGATACAAGTAACAGAAACTGCTTGATAAAAATGTACAATCACTCTTATATTTAAAGCCGTTTCAGAAATGAAGCTTTTTTATTGAACGCAAGAATAGCTTCCCGATAAATCGGGAGTAGAGCATCCCGATATTTCGGGACCAAGGTTGAGTCAACAACCGGATTTACACAAGCCACTCTCAATTAGCGAGAATAGCTCAGTTGGTAGAGCACAACCTTGCCAAGGTTGGGGTCGCGAGTTCGAGTCTCGTTTCTCGCTCTTACAAGCCACTTAGATTAAGTTCTGAGTGGCTTTTTATGTTTAAGTAAGTTTGGTGAAGCATTTTGGTTGAAGGTTGGGTCGTCCCGATGAATCGGGAAGTCTCGTTTCTCGCTCTTACAAGCCACTTGGATTAAGTTCTGAGAGGCTTTTTTTGTTTAAGCAAGTTTTATGGGATATGTTGGAAAAGGTTGGGGAAGTCCCGATGAATCGGGAAGTCTCGTTTCTCGCTCTTACAAGCCACTTAGATTAAGTTCTGAGTGGCTTTTTATGTTTAAGTAAGTTTGGTGAAGCATTTTGGTTGAAGGTTGGGGTCGTCCCGATGAATCGGGAAGTCTCGTTTCTCGCTCTTACAAGCCACTTAGATGAAGTCTGAGTGGCTTTTTATATTTAAGTAAGTTTGGTGTAATCATTTTAGGCGGTTTAAGGTAGGCTTAAACATCAAAAGCATACTAATTACCTCATTTTTAACTTTATGTGAGGCTAATGACTGTATCAAGTTTATCTACAATTTTGATATATTTTTCTGAATAGATGTTAAAACTTCTAATACAAATAATGTAAATCTGCTGTATGGATTTGTTATCTTTACAACCTCACACTAATAAATTAATACACACTTAATTTAATGAGCGATAAACCCAGAGAGTATTGTGGTGTTTTTGGAGTGTTCGATCATCCTGAGGCAGCCCTTCTCACGTATTACGGCTTACACGCATTACAGCATAGAGGTCAAGAATCGGCAGGTATTGTAACTTCATTTTATGATGAAGAGAAAAAACGAAATATCATGCCTATGTATAAAGATTTTGGTTTGGTATTAAGTGTTTTTGATAAACCAAAGATTTTTAGAAAAATTCTAAAAGGGAAGTCAGCTATAGGTCATAACCGGTACTCGACCTCAGGTTCGTCTAAAAATCCTGCTAACATTCAACCATTTAGGGTTCATTATAAAACGGGTAATATTGCGATAGGCCATAACGGAAACCTTTCTAATGCCAAACAAATAAGACAGAATTTTCGAGAAGAAGGTGTTTTATTTCAAAGTACTTCCGATACCGAATTAATTTTGCACCTTATAGCGCATAGCAAAAAGCAAAATCAATTAGATCAAATTATGGACGCCCTTCATCAGATCGAAGGCGCCTACTGCTTAGTAATGCTAACCGATGATAAATTAATCGCTGTTCGAGACCCCAACGGCTTTAGGCCACTCGCTTTAGGTAAGGTGGATGGAAAGTATTGTGTAGCCAGCGAAACCTGTGCATTTGATATCATCAATGCGGAATATATACGTGATATTGAGCCTGGAGAAGTAGTTGTAATTGATAGAGAAGCGGTTGAAACGGATAAACCAAAGTCCTATAAAATTGATCCAAAACCGGATACTACCACTAGCCAATGTATTTTTGAATATGTTTACTTTTCCAGACCTGATAGCATGGTTTTTGGTGAAATGGTGGATAAAATTAGAAGAAACTTAGGAAAAGCATTAGCTAAAGAGCATCCTGTTTCTGATATCATTGATTTTAGTGTAACAGATAAAAAGCCCGTTGTTATTTCGGTACCAGATTCTAGCAATACTGCAGCACTAGGATACGCTAGTGAAAGCCAAAAATTAGGATTCGATTGTAAATACGATATTGGTTTAATTCGTAATCATTATGTGGGTAGAACATTCATCTCTCCGGGACAAAAATCGCGGGAGCAAAAAGTGCGAACGAAATTTAATCCTGTTCGTGGAGTCATTGAAGGTAGGAGTGTAATTATTGTTGATGACTCAATCGTACGGGGAACTACTTCTCAACTTTTGGTGGATATGATTCGGGAATGCAATCCTTTAGAAATTCACTTTTTGGTAAGTTCGCCACCTATTATAAGCCCATGCTATTATGGTATGGATTTTCCTAGTCCAGAAGAATTAATAGCCAATCGGTTCGATCGAGATATTGAACGTATGGCTCGTGAAATTGGTGTAGATAGCCTTAGATATTTATCCCCAAATGGACTTATAGAAGCTGTAAAAGAGGCAAATTCGAGAGAGCACGGATACTGCACAGCATGTTTTACTTCAAAGTATCCAGTTCCAGTTAATTTTGGAGTTGAAAAAGAGGAGAACGAGCTCGTTTAATGTTTAACGGACCAGCCACTTTTATTACTAGTGCACCAGCTTTAGAAAATTGCCCCCCTGCAAGCCTAGCTGAGGTATGTTTTGCAGGTAGATCGAATGTTGGAAAGTCCTCGCTAATCAATGCTTTAACAAATAAAAAACGTTTAGCACGTACATCAAATGTGCCTGGTAAAACACAGCAGATGAATTATTACAACATTTCAGAGTCCTGCTTTTTTGTTGATTTACCCGGCTATGGTTACGCAAAGGTTCCTAAAAGAGAGCGCGAACGTTGGGGAAGAAATATTCGAGAATATTTAGAACAAAGACACACCCTTCGATTAATTCTTCATGTGGTAGATGCCCGACATAAGCCAACCGAACTAGACCAAGATTTTTTTTATTGGATGGCAGCCAATGAAATGCCTTTTTCTGTTTTAATGTCTAAAGCAGATAAACTGTCGAATAACAAACGCGCAAAATCTAAAGCAGATGTGCGCAAAATTCTTGCTGAAATGAACATCGAAGTTCCTATTTTAGCATATTCATCGGAGAATAAATTTGGAATTGAAGCAGTCCAAAATTTAATCTCTGAGTTCGTGGAATAGCAAAACAAAACTCACTCAAACAAACCCATGTCATTTAAAGTATTATTGTTAGATAGCGTTGATCCCATTTGTGCGGAAGTATTTAAGAGCAGAGGTATACAAGCAGATCAACCTGGAAAATTAACGATAGAAGAATTAACCGAAAAAATTAGCGGATACGACGGAATGGTCGTTCGTAGTGCTACCAAAGTTACCTCAGAGCTATTACAGCATGCCCCCAACCTTAAAGTGGTTGGTAGAGCTGGTGTTGGTGTTGATAATATCGATATCCCAGCCTCAACATCAAAAGGGGTATTAGTAATGAATACCCCTGACGGAAACACTATTTCCACAGCAGAACATACATGTGGAATGATCATCGCACTTTCACGTAATATTCCAAAAGCTGTAGCTAAAGTAAAAAGTGGAGGTTGGGATAGAAAAGCATATATGGGCACCGAGGTTCATGGCAAAGTTCTAGGTATTGTAGGGCTTGGGAAAATTGGAACCGAAGTAGCTAAAAGAATGCAGGCATTTGGAATGGAAGTATGGGCATATGATCCATTTTCTACCCAAGAACATGCTAATGAATTGGGTGTTAAACTCACTAACCTCGACGATTTATTAGCAGGCTCAGATTACCTTTCGGTTCATACTCCTTTAACAGAAAAAACAAAGGGACTTGTATCACTAAAAAATGCAGATAAATTAAAAAAAGGGATGCGTTTAGTGAACTGTGCTCGCGGAGGTATTTATGAAGAATCAGATCTTCCACAACTTTTAGATGAAGGGATTTTGGGAGGTGTTGCATTGGATGTATATACTTCAGAACCACCTACTGAAGAGATTTATAAAGTTTTAGAGCACGAACAAATAATAAGTACTCCGCATCTAGGAGCATCAACAGAAGAAGCGCAAGAAAAAGTAGCGGAACAAATAGCCTCTCAAATGGCGGATGCTCTTGAAAACAAAAATTACAAGGGTAGTCTTAATGGAAAATCAATTGCCCTTTTAACCAATAAAGAGGTTGGCCCATATTTAGAGTTAGCTGAAAAACTTGGTAGCTTAGCGGTTCAAATCAGTCCAGATCATGCAAATAGTTTTGAATTTGAATATGCAGGTGATTGCTCAAAATACGCTGAGGTATTAACAGATGGTATTTTAAAAGGGATGCTTTCAGAATATGTGAGCGAGTCTATTAACCTGATAAATGCTCGTGTATTTGCGGGTGAGCGTGGTTTCAACATAAAAGAAGTTACATCAAGTAAAACGCAGCATTACACCGATCTAGTTACCATCCGTTTGCCAAAAGGAGCCGAATATAAAAGTATTTCTGCTAGTGTATTTGGGCAGGGCGATTATAGAATCGTAGAAATAGAGAATTACGGTATTGAACTTCGTTTAGAAGGGGATATTATTCTATATCAAAATGAAGATAAACCGGGTATGTTAGCATCGGTGAGTGGCACTCTTGCGCACATGAATATCAACATTGGGGGCTTAAGTTTAGGTAGAAGTGGGAAAGGATCGAATGCGATTACCGCATTTTCTATCGATAAGCAGATGGATAAGTCAGAATTGGCCGCCGTATCAGAGTTAGAAGGGATTGAGCATCTTAGATATGTTTCCCTAACCTAATAGTCGCTGAAATCACCATTATCAAATCTTTCAATTAAACGTGGCTCATTCACTCTTTTTAAGTGGGTGAGCTTATTTTCGTTCAAAGAGGCTACTGTCATTTCACGTTTTCCTAGCGCGCCATTAGCTTTTGCAACCAACCAACCCGCTTTAGCCATAGCAGCTCTAGCTTTTGAAGCAGCACAATAGGTGGATAATATCGCATCAGAAGTGGCTAATTGTTTTAGCTTTTCAAAAGTTGCAACAGTCCAAAGCTCAGAATTTACTTCGGGTGAGAAGGGATCATGAAAAAAGTAATCAATGGATTTTTTGGGCGCAGGCATATCCTTGAAACATCCTTTAAATATAGAAAGGTGTAGTTCTGCACATGCAGGTAATGAAATTGTATTCCACCCCTCATCAAGCTTGGCAAAATATGATGCCCAGGGAGTGCTGGTAATGT
>JAYPYN010000057.1:12139-13461 GCA_038154605.1 Balneolaceae bacterium | reverse complement strand
TGTACGTACAGTACCATATAACAAAACACACCCTATAATAATTCTAAAGATTACTAAGGGTGCAATAGACGTCTCTTTATATAGTAAATGTATAAGCTTTCCTTTCATGTACGTATTGGGGCAACAAAAAAAGCACTAAATACAGTGCTTTTTTTATTCCTTTCGATAGTTGGTCAGTCTCCGTCGTTTAATCCATCTGCATCCTGAATATTTAGTACTGGAAGAAGATCTGATTTAAACAAAGTTACTAAGCCCTGAACAGCATCATAAAGATCAGAATTACCAGAAATAGAAGTTCTGTTTTCTAGTTCATTATAAATTGCTCTGAATTGATCTTGTATATCACTATCAATCGAAGGCTGCTCACGGGCTAGTAGGAGGTCATCATATCCTTTTTTATCTATACCATCAAAAGTTTCACCTAAATACATATCCTCTATTTCGGTGATTGCTTCTTTTATTAGTATTAAGGCAAAATTTTCATTCTCTGCTTGAAGAGATTGATAATATCCTTCAATTTTTGTTGGATCTGGTGTTATAGGTGAATCGTTTGGGCCTAATCTTCCAATTGGGATTCCTATTTTGTTCTCTCTAATGTTTTCTTCGTAATAGAGAAGTACTTCATTAAGCTGTACGCTGATAGAACTTCCAATTCCTGTTCCCCCATTGCCAATGAAATTCTCTCTTAAATTACCCGTCCATTGTTCTGTTAAAGCATCTGAAGTAGCCTTCATAGCTTTAACCAATTCTAGCATAAAATTACCACGCTTTAAATCATAATTAAAATATGAAATGATATCAGCCTGGCTGTATAGTAGATAATCTAATGCAGGAAATCCATTGGCTCTTTCTTGAGCAGATGTATTGAAATTGTAGGATTCGTCTACAATCAACTTACTTAATATATCAACATCTACAGGAAATAGATTTGTAATATTAACTAGATTTTTATTAACCGTTGCGTAGTAATTATGTACGGCTGCAGCTTGATAAGCAATGTATGCATCTTTGTAAGCCACTCTTACGGCATCCAAATTACTTTGATTTATGGAACTATTAAACACTTCTACTTTGGAAAGAAGATCTTCCATCTCAGATTGATACTTTGTCATCGATGGGATGATTACGTTATCTATCTGATTGGTTAATAAATCTGTGTAGTCTGTTTCTTCCGGTCTAGGATTATTAGAATCAGTATTACAAGCCAAAACTAAAACCAACAATGTTAGTAAGACAGATTTCTGGTTTTTTTGGAGTATGCTCATTGTTGGTAATTCTTATTTTTTGCTAACTGTTATTTAAAATGCTATTTCACCAAAACC
>JAYPYN010000057.1:9560-12129 GCA_038154605.1 Balneolaceae bacterium | reverse complement strand
GAAACGACTCAGCAATAATATTTTTTGCTGACTCCATTTGCGCATCCGTAACGTTCCATAGATTTATCTCATACATTCCTTTTAGAGATGAATCTGATGAAGACCAACCTAACGCTATTAATGCATTATGCGCTTCTGTTTCTGTTAACCTACCCTCTGAATTAAAAGATAAGGAGTAGATAAAGGCTAATGCCTCAGACAAATGATGTAGTTTGTCCTCATCGGTAATATCTGCAATTGCTGCATTCAAGTAATGAAGCGCTGCAGCTGCAATTCCGGCCTCTACATACAATTTAGCGTCTGCTCTTGCAGCATTAAACACTGTTTCATTCGTAGTTTCTTGAGATGGACCAAAACCTTGTCCTGCCTTTAATGCCGCTCTACCAACTATAAAAGCATTCATTGCTTTTTCTGCTAAATTCACTCCCATCGCTTCTTCTACTTCGTCACTAAAGTCGAAGGTATAATTAGCTATAAACATACCGTCGCCATTGGATGTATTTTCTGCATTAGGATAGGTAGCTGCTTCAGCACCAAAGTACCCAAAAGCTTCGTCCCATCTATGCTGGCGGTCGGTTCCGTTGGAACTGTAATTATCTACAGCAGATTCATTATTTCCATTGGCATTAAGCGCACCAGACTGTGAATCTCTCATGTAATCGTCTACCATCTGATCATATGCCATCGCTCCATATAACCCTTTCTCAAGAATTTGTGCGTATTCTAGTCCATGTGCACTTACGTGACGTTTTTTACTTCCAGTGGTTATCATTCCTGCAGTACCATTACTTGCAGTTACGGTAAAATTTTCTTGGCTTGAAGTTACCAATCTATTTGCGAGTTCAGCGAAATCATCGGCTACTGATGTATCGCCATTATCAAAATTTAATTCATCAATTTTTGTGCGGATATCGGAATTACCCTGTGCTGCTGTACTAGAAAACTGATCTCTATTTTCATTAGCCAACGCAGCACTTAAATCCCATCGAATAGGCTCGTTGCGTAGTGAGTCGGTGATTTCTTTAAGTTGTGCTAATCTTCTTTTTTGACCGTTATAAGCACCAGGAGCAAAGCTACCAGTAATATCGTAAGAGTTGGGTATGGTAAATCCTCCTAAATCAAAAGTACCAAGTGCATCCAATTCACCCGCAAGGAAACCAGCGTTTGGTCCTTCTGGATCTGTAGAGCTTTTATCGCATGATGCAACCATAGATAGTATAAATAGAGAAAGAAAAAGAGTTAATATTTTTGAATAGTTCATTATTTGGTAATAAAGGTTTGTGATTTTTCGGTAATGAATCCATCACAATAATATCCTTATTTAGAATAAATCTAAATAAAGAATTTACTACCGTTCAAATATAAGCATTTTGTTTAGATTTAATCTAAATAAATTTTAGGTGTTTTTATTTAGTTCTCTAGAATATTTTTTCGTGTTAATATACTTCAAGCAACTAATAATATTGAATATGTAAATCTAATTTATTTAGTCAAAAGTCATATTTTATGTGAAAAATAACTTTTCAAGTCCCCCATTATTTTTTTGAGTTAAGTCATCTTTAATGCACTATTAGTAGGTCTTGCATCTTTATTTTTTTTATTATTTCTCATAAACCTGAGCGCGATTAGACCTAATAATTTTTTTTACAAAATATTCTTTAACAAATCATTGGTTAGCAAATTGAATGTCAATATAAAAGAGTGCTACTATTTAGGAACGTTTCGCACCTCATTTTTCTTTGTGCTATTGAAAAATTATAACCTATATAAATGAAAAGTAAGACTGGAATTTTTTTAGTAAATCTTGGTTCACCCGATAGCTTTGAACCAGCTGATGTAAAAGAATATTTAAGAGAGTTTTTATTAGATGAAAAGGTAATTGATCTACCAACTCCCTTTAGAAAGCTTCTTGTGGAAGGCATTATTTTAAATACACGCCCTAAAGAATCTGGCGAAGCCTACGAGGCTATTTGGTGGAAAGATGGATCCCCATTAATTGTGATTAGTTATCAAGTATTAAATAAACTAAAAAGTAGATTAGGCGAAGAAATCCCTATAGCTTTGGGCATGCGTTATGGAAATCCATCTATAAAAGCAGGGATAGAAGATTTATTGGATCAAAATCCGGATTTGGAAGAAATATTTCTTATTCCATTATATCCACAATATGCAATGGCTACGACCGAAACGGTTACTGAACGCGCTAAGGAAGTTGTACATGAGTTTTTCCCACATTTAACATTAAAGCTTAAAGAACCTTTTTATAACGATCCCGGATATATAAAAGCTTTAGGTGAGTCTATGAGACCTCATCTTACGGATGATATTGATCATTTATTGTTTTCTTACCATGGGGTGCCAGAGCGTCATATTAAAAAGAGGGACATTACAGGTAAACACTGCTTAAAGTTCGAAAACTGTTGTGAAAACACCTCTGTTGCACATGCATTTTGCTACCGTCATCAAGATCTTATGACTACTAAACAAGTAGCAACTTACCTAGATCTGGATAATAAGACGTTCACTTATAGCAATGCATTCCAATCCAAACTAGGCTTAGATCCATGGC
>JAYPYN010000057.1:4140-9550 GCA_038154605.1 Balneolaceae bacterium | reverse complement strand
GTTGTACCCTAAGAGAGGATCTAATGATTGAAGTAGAGCGTTTAGCCAAAGAAGGAAAGGAAAAAGTTGCGGTAGTTTGTCCAGCTTTTATTTCTGATTGTATTGAAACATTGGAGGAAATTGGTATTCGTGGAGAAGAAGAATTTGTAGAGGCTGGAGGAAAAGAACTTGTACTGATTCCATGTATCAATGATCATGATCTTTGGATTGATGTACTTGAAAAATGGTGCAAAGAAGTACTATCAGAACCAGTGATACATCATCCTATAGAATCTTAAACATTAACTCTTTTGGTTGCTGTAATTGGCGGCGGTATAAGTGGATTAGCAACCGCCTACTATCTTAAAAAAAAGAATATTCCGTTCACCCTCTATGAAGCAAATTCAAAGCTTGGTGGAATTATTCAATCTAAACAGCATGCAGGGAACACCTATGAATATGGCCCAAATTCATTACGTGATAAAAGTGGGGCATTACTAGAACTTGTAAAGGAATTAGAACTTGAAGATGCTCTAATTTCTATTTCTGAAGCATCCAAAACTCGGTATTTGGTAAAACATGGAAAGCTTTATGGACTAAATGGGAGTCCACTAGCAATCTTTAAAAGTAATCTACTTTCTTGGAGAGGAAAGTGTGCACTCGTGGGCGAAATTTTAAAATCACCCCAAAATATTGAAAATGAAAGCGTGGGCGAATTCTTTGAAAGAAGATTTGGTAAGGAAATAACCCAACAACTTGCAGACCCTGTATTTACTGGTATCTATGCAGGTGATATTTACGATTTAAACAAAGAGGCAGTACTTGGCGAGATAGCAGAATACGAACATACATACGGCTCGTTGATTAAGGGGCTCATCAAAACATCTAAACAGAGAAAAACACCACTCGTATTTTCGTTTGATGGTGGGTTACAAACACTCACAAATGCAATATCTGATACGATACAGCCACATATTAAACATGAAAGGGTAGAGAACATAACATACACTAGCAATGGAATTGCAGTACATACAAATAAGGCAAGTTATAGTGTCGATCAAATAATTTCTACCGTTCCAGCTTATGCGTTAGCTCACCAAGTAAGAACCATAGATTCGGTGTTTTCACAAAAATTAAACACTATTCCATACTCGCCAATTGCTTCCATCATTGTGCGCTATGAACGATCTAGCATTAGTATTCCAGAGGATGGATTTGGATTTCTGATTCCATCCAATGAAAAAATGAAATTACTAGGTGCCATATGGCGGAGCTCTATTTTTCCAAAATTGGTAGATCAGAATAATTACGTTTTTATTCTGATGGTGGGTGGGGCAAAAAACACGGAAATTATAAAAAATGATCCGGAGACTATCATCAGGGATGCGTTATCGGAATTCAATGAAATTCTTGGAATTACTAAGCCGCCATTAGATATCGATTATAAACTATGGGAAAGAGGTATTCCCCAGTTTCAAAAAAATTATCTAAATCTAATAAATGAGATAGAATTGTTCGAAAGCAAGTTCCCCAAAATACAGATAGGCGGTAATTTTAGATGGGGTGTAAGTGTTCCAGATTGCATAAAAGGAGCTAAAAAACTTGTAGATTTGATGAATTAATTTATTTAGAATAATTCTAAATAAACTTTTTTTTCAAAAATGATCTTCCTATTTTTTCGCATCAAAAAAATTAATTTTATCCGATGAACAACAAAATTGGTCTATTTTTTGGAACAGATACTGGAACCACAGAAGTAATAACCGAGAAAATAATACTTCTGTTGGGCTCTGATGCAGTACAAAAACATGATGTATATGATGCCCAAGTATCTGATTTCAATCCTTACGATTATATTATCTTGGGACTTTCGACCTGGTATGATGGAGAATTACAAAGCGATTGGGAAAGCTTTTTTGAAGAATTCCAAACCATCGACTTTACCAACAAAAAAGTGGCAATTTTTGGAGTTGGCGATCAATACAGCTATGCAGAAACCTTTATAGATGGGGTAGGAATTATTGGAAAAGCAGTGCTTAAAAATGGAGGTACTCTATTTGGAAAATGGTCAACAGAGGGATATTACCATGATGATTCTGCGGCTGAATTAGAAGAGGGATTATTCTGTGGGCTTGCGATTGATGAAGATAACCAAGCAGCAGAAACGGATGATCGATTAAAGAAATGGGTAAGTCAGGTTGTAAGCGAGTTTAATATTGCGGTGAGCGCATAAGGAATATGCTTTTTTAGAATCATTCTGAATTGGAGAAAAGCATTTTTCTTCACAAAGTCTTCACATTGAAAGAATAAAATTGTTTTCTTTAAAACGATCAATTCTTTTAATGGTATTTGGTGCTGTTGGAATTTCACACTGGAAAAGTGATGTATCCATCCGAGAACAATTTTATTTAAGCGAAAGTGATAAATTTTTATTACTTGAAAGACTACACGAACTAGTACCTGGCGCATTAATTCTCGATACCTGCAATCGGATAGAAATTTATGCCGAATGTGACCCTAAACAATTAATTGAACCGCTTTGTACCGCTGCCGGAGTGGGTGTTTCTTTTTTTAATGAGAATGGCTATCAGTATAAAAATGAATTCGCCATCGATCATCTTTTTAAAGTGGGATTGGGTTTGGATTCACAGATTTTGGGTGACATTCAAATCATACAGCAGTTAAAAAAATCATATAAATTATCTGCATCCAATTATTCACGAAACTTTCATGAGCTAATACAGGCCGTTTTTAGGGCGCATAAACGAACTAGAAACGAAACAAACTTTGCCTCTGGTGCCGCATCAGTTGGATATGCCGCCACCCAAAATGTGATTAAAGAATTCACCGATGTTAGCAACATTAAGGTGCTGCTAATTGGCGCCGGAAAAATGGGCAAAAACGTCTCAAAAAATTTAGTAGCTCAAGGGGTAAAAGAATTAGCGGTAATAAACAGAACCTACAAAAGAGCAGAACAGCTAGCCAATGGATACCATATCTCTGCACATACCTTCGATGAACTGGAACACGAATTAGAAAAAGCAGATGTAATCATTACGGCTACTGGCTCAAATAATCCAATTCTAACTTCCAAAAACATAGAGCAATTATCGGAAAAACACCGCCTCATTATTGATCTGTCTGTTCCTAGAAACGTATCCCTATCTGTTGGGGAAATCGAAAATATTACATTAATAGATATGGATACCATATCTAATGTAACCCAAAAAGCTATTGAAGATCGCAAAACCATCATCCCCAAAGTGGAAGCAATTATTGCAGAGGAACAGAAAAACTTATTGGCTAAGTTGAAAAGAAGCGCAATTTTGGCGCCTCAGTTAGAAGCAATACATGCACATATTGACGCCATTACTGAAAATGAACTTGAACGCATCAAAAACAAAGTTGGCGAAGAGGCATACGAAAAACTGGAAAGCGTCACTCATAGAATTAAAAAGAAGATTATAGCCTTTCATGTTCAACATTTAGAAAAAGAGTTAATTGGGGATGAAAATTAGAATTGGAACCCGTAAAAGTGAACTTGCATTATGGCAAGCGCATCTTATTGCTCGAAACTTAGAAGCATATGGGCATGAGACTGAAATTGTTAAGGTGGTTTCTTTTGGTGATTTAGAGAAGGACTTGCCTATTCATAAGCTTGGAGACAAAGGCGTTTTTACAAAAGCACTCGATCATGCATTAATGATGGATTCCATCGACTTGGCTGTACATTCTTTAAAAGATGTACCTACTGTTTTGGATGACGACTTGATTCTAGCCGCTGTTCCTAGAAGAGGTAATCCCTACGATGTTCTCGTAAAACCTTTAAAGCCTTTGCGATCGATCGAAGAACGCACGTTAGCAACCGGTAGCATTCGAAGGTCTGCTATGTGGAAACATCGTTTTCCTGATGATACTATTGTTGGATTACGCGGAAATGTGCCAACCCGATTAGAAAAGGTAGATAAAAATAAATGGTACGGTGGAATTTTTGCCTATGCAGGACTTGATCGTTTAGGTCTTCCATTTAGAATAAATACGGTGTTGGAATGGATGACACCAGCCCCAGCACAAGGAGCGCTTGGTATAATCTGCAAAAATGATCCCCAAATTCTAAAAGCTTTATACAAATTAAATCATGGCGATAGCAGATTTTGTGTTGATATAGAACGAAGCTTTTTAAACACCTTAGGCGTGGGCTGTTCGTCTGCTGTAGGTGGGTTTGCATCGATCGATGACGATACGCTAACCTTTACCGGTGAAGTATTATCTGTTGATGGTTCTAGAAAAATAAGTATCTCTAAATCTATTGCGCTGGAAGATGCGGTTGGTGACTTAGGCGCTGATTTTGCACATGAGATTCTGTCAAATGGGGCAGATTTGTTGATAGACAGCGCGACCACCAATGGCTAATAAAGTCCCTCATTTATTGTTTACAAGAGCATTGAATCAACGACAGATTGCAATAATACAAGAGCCTTGTTTTAGTTATGAAAGTATCGCATTTAATCGAATAGAATTGATACCTCATCAAACGTGGATTAATGAAGCTTCCAAACAAGTAGATGCATGGGTATTTTCAAGTAACTATGCGGTGAAGAGCATTTCAAAATTACTCCCAAAATTGAACGTACCAAACTCGGTGTATTCGGTAGGGGAAAATACCTCCAATGAATTAGCAGAATTAGGTATTTCCTCCATCCACCCAGAAAATCACACAATGAAAGAATTAGCTTCTTTGATATCAGGTAAGACACGGGTATCCATCATTCATTTTTGTGGAAATCTGAAGGTAGCAGAACTTAGAGATTTAGTCGATGAGCCTGCCAACATGCAGATAACATCCATAGAGGTGTACAAGAACACTTTAACACCTCAAAAAATAGATTCCTATAGGTTTAATGGTATCGTGTTTATGAGTCCATCTGCGGTAAGATCGTATTTTAATGACAATACTGTGAACACCTCACACACCTTGTTTTGCATCGGCACCACTACGGCGCATGAATTAGCCAAATTCACTTCGATAGAACCTATAATTCCACCGCTTTTTACTTTTCAAAAGCTAAGCGAAACCATTAAAGAAACTTTTTGTTGATGACTTTTCCCACCTTAAAGAACCGCCTGTTGTTAGATGTATTAGAGCAAAAAACAACCTCTAGAATTCCCGTTTGGATGATGAGGCAAGCTGGAAGATATCTACCCGAATACATGGTGTTGAGAAAGAAATATTCTTTTTTTGAGCGTGTACAAACTCCCGAACTAGCAGCAGAAATCACCATTCAGCCCATTGATATTGTTGGGACTGATGCCGCAATCATTTTTTCTGATATTCTGGTGTTGTATGATTGTTTAGGCATTGATGTTGAAATGCGACCAGGGTTTGGTCCTTATATCCCAACTCCAATTCGTTCTGCCAAACAGATTGATG
>JAYPYN010000057.1:0-4130 GCA_038154605.1 Balneolaceae bacterium | reverse complement strand
GAAGAAACGCTTCGCTACGTGTTCGATGCACTCACGCTTACAAGAAAGGAACTAGATGGCAGGGTGCCTCTAATTGGATTTGCTGGCGCACCATGGACACTCTTTTGTTATTTAGTGGAAGGTCAAGGTTCTAAGACGTTTTCGACCGCAAAATCTTTTTTATTCTCTGAAACGAAAGCTTCTGAGAAACTTCTTGCCATAATGACTCGCCTAACCATCGACTATTTACACGCCCAAGTACAAGCTGGCGCACAGGTATTGCAAGTGTTCGAATCTTGGGCGGCAGCCTTAAGTCCAGACGATTTTAAACGTTTCGCCTTACCACATCTTAAACAAATAGCTTCTGAAGACTATGGAGTGCCTCTCATCATGTTCGCAAAAGGTGCTGAATGGGCATATCCTTTATTTCAAGATACCAACGTGCATGCATTTGGTATAGGTTGGGGCTGTACCCCCGAAGATGCACGAGTTTATGCAGGACCAAAAACGGTTCAAGGGAATCTAGATCCATCAAAATTATTAGCATCTCCAAAAACAATTGAATCAGAAACAAAAGAGATGCTTTCAAGATTTGGGAGCGATCGCTTAATTGCGAATCTTGGTCATGGTATTTTACCTAACGTGCCTATAGAACATGCCCAAGCATTTATTGATACAGTAAAGAATTACTCCATCCGTTGATATGATTTCATCCCGCAAAGAAGCATTCGTTGATTTTATAAAAACCCTGCAACAACATATTTGCGATAGCTTGGAGAACCAAGAACCAACGGCAACTTTTGTGGTAGATAATTGGGAGCGAGATACCTTTGGATACGGTAGCACCAGAGTTCTTTCAGATGGAGAGGTATTAGAAAAAGCAGGGGTTAATATTTCGGTAGTTGGCGGACCATTACCTTCCTCTTTACAAGAAAAATTTGAGACCTCAGAATCCGATTTTTTTGCTTGTGGAATCTCCTTGGTCATCCATCCCAAAAATCCGTTTTGCCCAACGGTACATGCTAATTATAGATATTTCGAGCTGTATGATAAAATTTCTGGCGAACTAAAGGATCAATGGTTTGGGGGCGGTGCAGATTTAACACCTTATTATTTATTTCCAGAAGATGCAAAGCATTTCCACGAGATTCATAAACGCGTATGTGATGCTACTAATCCAGCATTTTATCCAAGGTTTAAAAAGCAATGCGATGATTATTTCTTTAATCACCATAGAAACGAAACACGTGGAATTGGCGGCTTATTTTTTGATTATTTAAGAGTTGATGATTCTCACTCGGTAGATACATTGTTAAACTTTTCTAGAGATGCGGGAGGTGCTTTCACCGATGCCTATATTCCCATTTTGAACAAACGAAAGGGAATGCCATACAACGATCAACATCGTTATTGGCAGGAATTAAGAAGAGGACGATACGTTGAGTTTAATCTGATACACGATCGAGGCACTCTGTTTGGTTTAAAAACCAAAGGCCGAATAGAATCCATTTTGATGAGTTTGCCCCCTCGCGTTCGATGGGATTATAATGTACAGCCAGAACCGCATTCTAAAGAAGCCAAATTATTGGATCATCTAAAACCCGTAGATTGGATTAACTTTACCATTGATTAATGCCATGCACCATTCAGTACAACGCCCAAGAAGATTAAGAGCAAACCCAGCCATTAGAAATATGGTACAGGAACATCGCTTGCATCCCCATGACTTTATTGCTCCATTATTTATTGTAGATGGGAATGACATCAAACAAGAAATAGAAAGTATGCCCGGTTACTTTCGATATTCCTTAGATCGTTTGGCCGAAGAATTAAAAGAACTCGTTGCTTTGGATATTCAAAGCGTGTTGTTATTTGTGAAGGTGCCAGATCATTTAAAGGATAATGAAGGCAAAGAAGCCCTCAAAGCCGATGGATTAATGCAACGATCGATCCGCTTTATCAAGGAAGAATTTCCTCAACTTTATGTGATGACTGATATTGCCTTAGATCCTTATTCCAGTTTTGGGCACGACGGAATAGTGGAAGACGGTGAGATTATTAATGACCGAACAGTAGAAGTACTTGCTCGAATGTCTGTATCACATGCACAAGCCGGCGCCGATATGGTTGCTCCTTCCGATATGATGGATGGTCGTGTAGGAGCCATCCGACATGCGTTGGATACCGCTGGTTTTACACATACTGGCATTATGAGCTACAGCGCTAAATATGCCTCTTCGTTTTATGGCCCTTTTAGAGATGCCTTAGATTCAGCCCCAGGATTTGGCGATAAAAAAACCTATCAAATGAATCCTGCTAATTCCTTAGAAGCACTTAGGGAAGTAGAACTAGACATCGAAGAAGGTGCAGACATTGTAATGGTAAAACCTGGTCTTCCATATTTAGATATCGTTCGATCGGTAAAAGATACCTTTAATATACCGGTTTCGGTGTATCATGTATCTGGCGAATATGCCATGATTAAAGCCGCCGCTAGAAATGGATGGTTAGATGAAGCATCAACGATGATGGAATCGCTGCTATCATTTAAACGGGCCGGCGCAGATTTAATAGCTACTTATTTTGCCAAAGAAGCATCCAAAATTATCAAACAAACAGCATGAATTTTTCTACAAGCAAAACTCTATATGATCGGGCAAACCATGTAATTCCTGGCGGCGTAAATTCCCCAGTGCGTGCTTTTAATAGTGTGGGTGGTACGCCTATTTTTATGAATAAGGCCGAAGGTGCTTACTTATTTGATGAAGATGGGAATAAATACATCGATTACATAGGCTCTTGGGGACCGATGTTGCTTGGGCATGCCGAGCCAGATGTTGTTGCAGCCATTCAAAAAGCAACAACCTTTTCTACTTCCTTTGGGGCACCTACCCAACTTGAAGTTGAAATGGCTGAATTGATCACCAGTTCTATTGAAGGAGTGGATAAAATTAGAATGGTGAATTCTGGAACGGAAGCTTGTATGAGTGCCATTCGAGTGGCACGTGGTTTTACTGGAAAAAACAAGATCGTAAAATTCAAAGGCTGTTATCATGGTCATGGAGATTCGTTTTTGATAGAAGCAGGAAGTGGAGCGCTTACTATGGGGCACCCTAATAGCCCTGGAGTTACTGAAGGTACTGCCAAAGATACCTTAATTGCCGAGTTTAACAATCTAGCGCATGTTGAACAAATAGTGGATGCGAATAAAGACGAAATTGCTGCCATTATTCTTGAGCCAATTGCTGGAAATATGGGCTGCATCCCACCAGTTGAAGGATTTTTAGAGGGACTTAGAACACTGTGTGACCAGCAAGGCATTGTGTTAATTTTTGATGAAGTAATGTGCGGATTTAGAGTAGCATTTGGAGGAGCCCAAGAGCTTTATGGCGTTACTGCCGACCTCGTAACCTATGGGAAAATAATCGGTGCTGGACTACCCGTAGGCGCCTATGGCGGTAAAAAAGAGATTATGGAATATGTGGCTCCCACGGGTCCAGTTTATCAAGCTGGAACTCTTTCTGGTAATCCATTGGCTATGACTGCTGGACTAACTTTGCTTAGAAAATTAAAAACAAATCCTGGCATATATCAAGAACTCGAAAAGAAGTCGGCCTTTTTAGAACAAGGCATTAAGCAAGTGCTTACCGAAACAGGAATCCCTTTTACCTTACACCGTGTAGGTTCTATGTTGGGCGTATTTTTTTGTGCTAGTCCGGTTATTTCATTCGAAGATGCAAACCGAACTGACCAAACGTTGTTTAAACGGGTATTCCATCACATGCTTTCTAAAGGTGTTTATTTGCCACCCTCTCCATTTGAGGCATTCTTCTTGTCGAATGCGCTAAGCTATAAAGATTTAGATGTTACTATCGAAGCTTTAAGAGAGGGGATAAAAAAAGCCACTTAAGAAATTCCTAAGTGGCTTTGAGTACGCCCGGGAGGGTTCGAACCCCCAACCCCCAGAGCCGAAATCTGGTACTCTATCCAGTTGAGCTACGGGCGCATGGTTGTTGTCAGTAAATGATACCCTTTTCGATCACTAACTTCGACTTTCGCCGAAATCTGGTGTCTATCTCCCGACAGGTCGGGAAGCACGGGCGCATGGTTGTTGTCAGTAAATGATACCCTTTTCGATCACTAACTTCGAC
>JAYPYN010000056.1:4574-13490 GCA_038154605.1 Balneolaceae bacterium | reverse complement strand
ATATTTCTCAGTTTCGGGAAAACCTCTAGATTTCTTGGTGCACTCGAAATGACAACATCTTGGCTTACAAAGCAGACCTTAGAGTTATGGATGGCTCAAGCCAAAAGTACGTAATACCTTAAACTTAGAAGTTGTATGGATAAGACAAGGCGTTGGTTTATGGTTTGCCCATGGTTAATAAATCACTTCATACAGATTCCAGATTAAGTTTAGAATAACTACATAGTGTTTTGCGAGGTATTTTCTTGTGGTTTATCAACCCCAATTATCCAACTCGTATTTTTATCATTTACTTCTTCTGTTCTAACTTCACCCCCTACTTCTACCATATATCTATTTATTCCTTATTCTTCTAACGCTTTGGCAATTACATCAACGGTATATCCTTGTGCAATCGGATAAAATCCATTGTGCCATGTTTTGGAATCCGTATATGGTTGCCATCAATTTCAATCTAATCATAACCAATAAGTTCTAAAGCTTTGATTACTTGTTCATTGTTAATCGTTGCTCGTTTCTCATCAAACCAAAATCTTAAATCGAACACCTTTTAAGATGAAAGTGAATTACAGTTCGCAATATCAGGAAATGGAGTTTTAATAAAGTTTCATTTTTAGAGTGGGTTTTTTCTGAATGTAGTTAAAATCATGATATTCGATTTATTATCTGCAATAGCACTTAATTCAATGTGTGTCCTATAAGAGGTTCTAAACATATCCGAGATGCCTCGGTTAGCAGAACCAATTTTTTTTCTAATTAATCCATAGTTTAAATGAATAAACAATAAAATTAAGTTTATAAAGGTTTACATTCTCGGATTTAGGATATCAAAAGTTAAACTAATAATTATACAATCAATAATATGCAAATTTTTAAGTTCTTATTTATCTCGGTATTAGTAGTATTGATACAACTACAAGTAGTTAGTGCACAAAGTATCGATTCTTTTTTAACAATTTTAGAACAAGCAGAATCAACAAATTCTTCAATTAGAATTGAGTTTAAAGACAATGATAATTTTTATGTGGGTGATTTAATTTCATATACTCAAAACGATGTTACCATTGAAATTTCAACAGGAACCATTACCGTTTCTTTTGAAAAAATTGAAGAGATTAGAATCGTCAATCCTGAGGTTAAGGAAGATTATTGGTTTCCATTACACTCTGCAAATAGGTTATTCATATATCCAACAGCCATCGCCAGCGAAGTAGGAACTGGTTATTATCAAAACATTTATGTGCTGTTTTCCAACGTCTCCTATACTCCCATTAAAGGGCTAAGTTTTAATCTTTTCTTTAGCAATATTCCAGAATTAACGTTTGATGAGAATGTTTATTCATTTGGCTTAAAATATAGCCTAAAACCAATAGAGGATGTTCATTTTGCTATTAGTGCTAATAGATACGGCGACTTTGAAGGCAGCACAGGGGGTTTTACCACGTTCTCTACATTGGGGACCTATAGTTTTAAAAATACAGATTTTACTTTTGGTTTAGGTTTTGGCGCATATGAAGGTGAAGTATCTGATCCTTTAGTACTATTTGGATTACAAACTAGGATAAGAGAACGATTAGCCTTCGTTACAGAAAACCTAATTCTACCAGGTTCAGAATCTCCTGTATTTTCATTTGGTTCTAGGTTTCTAGGTAAACGCATTTCAGCAGATTTAGGATTCTTCTATAACCCAGATGAATTCGAAACTATCGTGCCCTATGTTTCATTTACTACAACCTTTTAAGAAGAATATTCCTAAAAAGTGCAACTACTAAAGATTATTTAGTTGTTATAACAACTTTTTTCTGTCTCTAAGCTACGAATTTGATATAATTGGTTAGCCTAACTAATCAGAGAAAAATGCCTATATACCATCGTCTTGGGAAAATCCCACCAAAACGGCATACGCAATTTCGTAAGCCAGATGGAAACTTGTATTATGAACAACTATTCGGAACCATAGGTTTTGATGGAATGTCCACACTATCATACCATGTTCATCGACCTACTATGGTTGCAGAAGTTGGCCAAGCCATAGATGTTTCTCCAAAAATAGCCATTGGTAACAATATGAAATCGATGATGCTAAAGGGATTAGACGTCCAGCCAAAAGATGATTATTTGGATGCTAGAGAACCGATTCTCACAAATAGTGATGTAACCTTACATCTTGCTGCACCAAAAAAATCGCTTACCGATTATTTTTACAAAAATACCGATGCCGATGAACTCATTTTTATCCATAAAGGAAGTGGAGTGCTTAGAACGTTCATTGGTAATATCGAATTTGTACCAGGTGATTACTTACTTATTCCACGAGGAATGATTTATCAAATTTCCTTTAATGATGAGCATAATCGGCATTTTATTACAGAATCTTTTGTACCCATTTACTCTCCAAAACGATATCGAAATTGGTTTGGTCAGTATTTGGAACACTCACCCTATTGCGAAAGAGATTTGAACCTTCCTACCGAACTGGAGACTTACGACGAAAAAGGGGAGTTTCTGATCAAAATAAAGAAACAAGGGATGATCCATCATCTTACTTATGCTTCTCATCCTTTTGATGTAATTGGCTGGGATGGATATAATTTCCCCTACGGTTTTTCTATTTACAATTTCGAGCCTATTACAGGGCGTGTGCATCAACCGCCGCCCGTTCATCAAACGTTTGAAACCTCGGCATTTGTAGTGTGTTCTTTTGTTCCACGATTGTATGATTATCACCCACTAGCCATTCCTTCGCCTTATAATCATTCTAACATCGATTCTGATGAGGTGATTTATTATGCCGAGGGAGATTTTATGAGTCGTAATCATGTAGAAGAAGGCTACATTTCATTACATCCTGCTGGAATACCACATGGACCACATCCCGGTGCTTATGAAGCAAGTATCGGTAAAAAAGGCACCGAAGAATATGCCGTAATGGTGGATACTTTTAAGCCATTGCAGGTTACAGAAAACGCGTTAAAGATTGATGACGGCGTGTATTATCAATCTTGGCTAGAAAAATAATTCAAAAAAAAATTGTGGGGTATAATCATGAATTGACCTCACTGTATTACCCATTTAATATATATGAAAACCTGGCTTGATATATCCCCCACTTCTGATTTTTCAATTCACAACCTTCCATTTGGAATTTTTTCTGTTGATGGTTCACCAAAACGAATTGGGATGGCTATAGGGGAAGTAGTGATTGATCTTGTTGGAGCCCTTGAATTAGGAGTCATTACAGATAATACCTTAACTATAGCCGAATTAGAGAATGAATATTTAAATGATTTCATCGCTCTAGGAAAAAATGTGACCCATTCCGTGCGAATGGAAGTGCAAAAGAGTTTATGTGATGATCAATCACCACTTAAAAATTCTTCCGCATTGATTTCGATGGGTGATGTTACCATGCACTTGCCAGTGAAAATTGCAGACTACACTGATTTTTATTCTAGTATTGAGCATGCAACAAATGTAGGGAAAATGTTCCGCGATCCTGAAAATGCATTACTCCCAAATTGGAAACATCTACCCGTAGGCTATCATGGTCGCTCTTCTTCCATTATCATATCTGGAACAGACATTCATCGCCCAAAAGGTCAAACCAAACCCCCTGAAGGGAACCCTGTGTATGGTCCTTCTTCAAGGATGGATTTTGAACTAGAAATGGGATTCATTATAGGCAAAGCAACGCACTTGGGTGATCAAATCACCACAGAAAACGCTATGGATCATATTTTTGGAATGGTACTGTTTAATGATTGGTCGGCCCGTGATATTCAAAAATGGGAATATGTTCCGCTTGGTCCATTTTTAGGCAAAAGCTTTGCCTCCTCAATTTCTCCTTGGGTAGTTACGATGGAAGCTTTAGAACCGTTCCAAGTAGATGGACCTACACAAGATCCACCAGTACTGGATTATCTGAGCTCTGATGCTAAGAATTACGACATCAATCTAACCGTAGAAATTGAACCCGAAGGGAGCGAACCCACAGTTGTTTCAACATCCAATTTTAAGTACATGTACTGGAATATGGCACAGCAATTAGCGCATCATACCGTCAATGGTTGTAATGT
Source organism: Balneolaceae bacterium (assembly GCA_038154605.1). GTDB lineage: Bacteria > Bacteroidota > Rhodothermia > Balneolales > Balneolaceae > HXMU1420-13. The sequence goes on along the minus strand of JAYPYN010000056.1, from coordinate 9,414 downwards.
AAATGTGGGTGATATGATGGCTTCAGGGACTATTTCTGGGAAATCACCAGATTCATTCGGCTCGATGCTGGAGCTATCGTGGGCAGGTAAAAACCCTGTTCCTCTAAACGATGGTTCTAAACGAACATTCCTTCAAGATGGAGATACCGTAACTATGAAGGGGCATTGTGCAAAAGAGGGTGTTCGAGTTGGTTTTGGTGAAGTGCGATCTAAATTATTACCTGCAAAATGAGCCACATTCAATCATTTGATCCTTACGATTTAACCATTGCTGAGCGGCAGAATGTACTTACAACAGCTATTGGACCACGCCCCATTTGTTTCGCAAGTACAGTGGATAAAAAAGGTAGGGTGAATTTAAGTCCGTTTAGTTTCTTCAATGTATTTTCTAACAATCCCCCGATCTTAATTTTTTCACCCGCACGACGAGGAAGAGATAATACCACAAAACATACCTATGAAAATGTGAAGGAAGTACCAGAGGTATGCATCAATATTGTGAATTTTCCAATGGTAGAGCAAATGTCCTTAGCCAGTACGGAGTACGAAAAAGGGGTAAACGAATTTGTAAAAGCTGGTTTTACGGAAATTCCATCAGAAACGATACAACCACCTCGAGTGAAAGAAAGTCCAGTTTCCTTTGAATGTACTATAGATCAAGTGATTGAACTAGGAACAGAAGCCGGAGCTGGAAACTTAGTGTTAGCACGAATTCAACGCATTCATATGGACTCACAATATCTTGACGAAAACAATATCCTTGATAATACAAAGTTGGACTTGGTTGGCAGGATGGGTGCAAACTGGTACACAAGAGCCAATAACGAAGCCCTCTTTGAAATTCCAAAACCGCTAAGAACTCAAGGAATAGGAGTTGATCAGCTACCAACGCATGTTAGAGAAAGCGAGTTGCTTTCTGCTAATAATTTAGGCCGTTTAGGAAATATTGAACGTTTTCCTAATCAAGATCAGATTAAAGAAGCCAAATTATTTACTACGGTGGCCGCAGCTTTCACTCAATTTGAAAAAGATGAGTTAAAAAATGAACTCCATCGACTTGCGAAAATTGAATTGGAGTTAGGCAACACCGAGAAAGCATTAACCATTTTATGTACCTATGACGCATAAAACGACCGATATACTTTGGAGTCCAACGCCCGATTTCATCCAACAAAGTGGACTAAAAGAATATCAACAGTGGCTAGAACAAGAATTCGGACTCACCTTTAAGAATTACGAGGAACTTTGGAAGTGGTCAAATTCCCATTTTGAGGATTTCTGGGAATCGTTATGGGCGTATTTTAAAATAATTTCACATTCTGAATATGATTCGGTAGTCGACTCCTACGATATGCCCGGTGCACGATGGTTTAATGGAGCAACATTAAATTATTCGGAACATATTTTCAGGCAGAAAACAACCGAGCGACCAGCCCTTCTATTTGCTAATGAAGCCGGAGTAAAACAAGAGATTTCATGGCAAGAACTAGAATCTCAGGTTGCCTCAATTCAAGCTTTTCTACGATCCAAAGGAATAAAAAAAGGGGATAGAGTGGCAGGATATATTCCTAATACTCCAGATACCATCGCCTGTTTTCTAGCGGTAAATTCGTTGGGCGCTGTTTGGTCGTGCTGTTCCCCCGATTTCGGAATTCAAACCGTAATCGATCGATTTTCTCTGATTGAACCCAAACTATTTTTTACCTGTGATGGATATCACTATGGCGGGAAGAGAATCAATCGACTAGAAGAAGCTCAACACATTGCTGACTCTATTCCTTCTATCCATACCATAGTGTTGATACCAACATTGGATGCGGCATCAACGCTGGGTCATGCAGTAAATTGGTCTGATATGATTTCATCAGAATCACATGATCTTGTATTTGAGGCCGTAGAATTCAATCATCCCATTTGGGTGTTATATTCATCGGGTACTACAGGTAAACCAAAAGCAATTACACATTCGCATGGTGGAGTTTTATTAGAACACCTGAAATACATGCATATTCATAATGATGTAAAATCAGGGGAACATTTTTTTTGGTTTTCTACCACAGGTTGGATGATGTGGAATTTTTTACAAGCATCGATGCTGGTGGGAGCCGTTCCGGTGCTATTCGATGGAAGCCCTGGCAAACCCGATCTAAATACACTTTGGAAGTTAACCGCAGAACTTCCCATTCATCATTTCGGAACAAGTGCACCCTTCTTGATTGCCTGCATGAAAAAGGAATTATCGCCAGGAACTGAGTTTGACTTATCAAATCTTCGATCTATTGGATCTACAGGTGCACCACTCCCCCCTGAAGCATTTGATTGGGTATATAATCACGTGAAAAAAGAAGTATGGTTATGTAGCATGAGTGGTGGAACGGATGTTTGCACAGCCTTTGTGGGGGGAATTCCCACGAAACCAGTACGCCGAGGCTATATTCAGGCGCGCGCATTAGGCTGTGACCTAAAAAGTGTAGATGAAGACGGAAAGGAAATGATTGGTTCATTAGGAGAAATGGTGATTTCAAATCCGATGCCGTCTATGCCTATTTATTTTTGGGGTGATAAAGATCATACTCGATATAAAAGTTCGTATTTCGAGAAGTTTGCAGGAAAATGGTGCCATGGGGATTGGATTCAGATCGAGGAAGATGGAAATTTACAAATTATGGGTCGTTCGGATGCTACTTTAAATCGAAAAGGGATACGAATAGGAACCGCAGAAATTTATTCGGTGCTAGATCGAATAGCCGGCTTAGCCGATGCTTTGATTGTAAATCTTGAAAAGAAAGACGGCTCCGACATCATGCCTTTGTTTGTGGTAATTGAGGATGTTGAATTAGATTCGATGTCGCAAACTATCAAACAAAAGCTGAAAGAAGAATGCTCTCCCCGTCATGTTCCAGATGTTATCATCCCGGTAGATGAAATTCCTTACACATTAAGTGGAAAAAAAATGGAAGTTCCAGTAAAAAAAGCATTGATGGGGCTAGATGTATCCAAGCATATGAATAGAGATGCAAGTAAAAACCCAAATGCTATGGATAAATTTATTAAATTGGCAGGTACTTTTTGAATTAAGAGTCCTTAAAATTCTTATCAAGAGAGTATTCGGCTCTAAGATTGTACGTGCAACATAAAAGAACAGATAGACCTAATAAGTAGGTTTGGCAATTATAAGTAATAGTCATGAACGATAAGATACTTAACGAAATATTAGTTTTATTAAGATCACATTATCATATTATTAATATTGAGACAGTTGACGACGATCGTGCCTATGCTATTGCGAAAGAAGTAGCCGAGCTTAAAAATCTTCCTTTTTTTGAGTGGTCAGTTCATAAAGGATTAATGAAAATGGGTGATGCTTTTCTTGACACCCAAGATATATTAAAAGTACTTACTTACATAAGCGGAACTATTGATCAAGGTGTTTATTTGCTTAGGGGTTTTAAACCTTTTTTAGAAAATACGGAAGTGCAAAGCCATTTAATTAGTCTTGTTGATAGGCTAAATAATGATGAAAGCGCATTATTTTTTACTGGCAAAGGGGCACATTTAGAAGACCCATTAAAATCTCATATTGCATCGCTAACACTACCTTTACCCACAGAGAATGAGTTGCTTAAACTATTAAAGCAGATCTATCAAGACTTGAGCCAAAAAAATAAAATCGAAATCAATATTTCAAAAAAGGATTTGGAAGTATTGATTCTAAATTTGAAAGGATTGAGTTTATTTGAAGCAAAAAAGATCTTAACCATGGTGATGGTAGAAGATGGGATTTTGTCTAAAAATGATATTCAAAAAGTAATTGAATCTAAAAAGAGGTTGATAGAAAAAGAAGGGGTATTAGAATATTATACCCCAGAAGAAAGCTTTGCAGATATTGCTAGTTTAAAAGGCTTGAAAGATTGGCTTAAAAAGAGACAATATTTCATTGAAAAACCTGATCAAGCAAGAAAAATGGGGCTCGACTTCCCAAAAGGTATTTTGTTACTGGGTGTACCAGGAACTGGAAAAAGTTTGTGCGCAAAAGCCGTATCTCAAGAATGGAGATTACCTTTATTACGAATGGATCCAGCAAAACTTTACAGTAAATACATAGGTGAAACAGAGAGTAAATTTAATAAAGCGATGCAGATCTCAGAAAAGATGTCTCCTTTAATTCTTTGGATCGATGAAATTGAAAAAGCTTTTGCAAGCAGTGGAGACTCAGATGGCGGACTTTCACAGAGAATTATTGGTAGTTTTCTATCTTGGATGCAAGAAAGGAAAGGGGATGTATTTGTAATCGCAACTGCTAACGATATTACTAAACTACCACCAGAGTTCCTCCGAAAAGGTAGATTTGATGAAATCTTTTTTGTGGATTTACCAGACCAAGATTCAAGAAAAGAAATACTAAAAATACATCTTAAACGCAGAAATTTGAGCTACTTAAATCTTGAGCTAGATGAATTAGCAATGTTAATGGAAGGCTTTAGCGGTGCAGAAATAGAGCAAGTTATAATAAGCGCATTATATTCTACACTTTCTGATGATGTAAACATAACGCATTCTGTGTTAGAAAAAGAAATTACAAGTACAAACCCACTGTCTCGTACCTATGGAGAAAAAATTCAATCATTAAGGAACTGGGCTAAAACTCGAACAGTATCAGCAAATTAGTCCACAAAAGGGCTGAAATTTTCTTCTTTTTTAAGTTGGGCCTCGCTTTTGCATTTTTCTTCTGGGAGCGCACCACATAAACCACAGGGCTCTCCTTCTTTATTTAATAAAGGACTTTGACTCGCACAGGTAACAGAAAATTCTCCATTTTTCTTAAGCAGGATTTTAATGG
>JAYPYN010000056.1:0-4561 GCA_038154605.1 Balneolaceae bacterium | reverse complement strand
CTGCAAAACCATACACACAAGAAATAGCTATTTGCCCATATTTATTAGCAAATCCCATTGTAATAACAAATAAGTTGCTTTGATCTAAAAAAATAACATCATTCTCCCATCAAATCTCCAATTCCAACTGTTCCCAATACTTTTTTTCGATCAAGTTTAGATTAGATAGGGAAATTCCTAATAAACGTATTTCTCTAGTCCCTGCCTCTGTTTGTTCAAGTAATTGCTTAGCTATGGTGGATATCTCTACAGCATTGTTAGTGTGGTGTGCTAAAGAGTGACTTCGAGTTAAAGTATCAAAATTTTTATAGCGAACTTTCAGGGTGATGGTTTTTCCGGCGGTTGGTATTTTTCGCATCCCTTCAGAAATCTGTTTGGCTAAATCATCCAAAAAGTTGTGCACCCAATCGAGATCACCTACATCCTCCGAAAAAGTGCGTTCTTTACCATATGATTTCCGGGTTCTATGAGGTTTTACTGCTCTATGGTCTATACCACGAGCTATTTTGTAGTAATATCTTCCTGCTTTGCCAAAAGCTTTAACCAAATCAATTTCTGTCCATTGTTTTAAATCAGCTCCCTTTTTTATTCCCAATGCGTGCATTTTCTTTTGTGTAGCTCTACCAACCCCAAAGAATTTTTTGATGTCTAGTTGCTCAACAAATTCTCCTACTTTATCGGGGGTAATCACCGTTAACCCATTAGGTTTGTGGTAGTCCGAAGCAATCTTTGCTAGAAATTTATTTGGTGCTACCCCTGCCGATGCTGTTAGTTCTGTCTCTTTATAAATTTGAGCTCGTATCTCTTCTGCTATTAATGTTGCTGAGGGATTTTCCTTATAGTTTTCCGTCACATCAAGGTAGGCTTCATCCAAAGAAAGGGGCTCAACTAAATCGGTATACTCAAAAAAGATAGATCGTACACTATCAGAGGCTTCTTTATATGCTTCAAAACGGGCTTTCACAAAAATACCATGCGGGCAAAGGCGATAGGCTTCATTGGTAGGCATGGCTGAGCGTACACCAAAGGTTCGTGCCTCATAGCTACATGTAGAAACAACGCCGCGCCCACCAGGCTTGCCACCCACAATTACGGGTTTACCGCGCAATTCTGGAAAATCACGTTGTTCTACAGCAGCAAAAAATGCATCCATGTCAACATGTATAATTTTCTTCATGTGTTGCGCTGTTTTCATATACATAAATTACACATATAAATTGTGTAAATCATTTCCTAAAAAATTTTCTAATAGTTGGAACAATCAAACGCTTTATGGGTTCTTTTTCATAACCCTTTTGATTTCTATTTATGAACAAACAAGACCAACGAATTCATTTTTTTCTTCAATTATTTTTACTTGCAACAGGTTGCTATGTAGTAAGCTTTAATATTTGGAAAATAACCTCTAATTTTTGGGTTTCAGGTATTTTTGAATATCATCTTGAAAAATTACCTGTATTCAGTTTAGTTGCTGGGCTTATGGTTGGATGTACAGGAATATTCGCCGCCTTTTTTTTATGGATGCGAGTAAATTGGGCCTATAGTTTTAGTTTATTAGTAACAGGATTTTTATTTACATACACCCTTTTTGAACTGGGAACCGTTGTTTTTTCTATGCCATATCATGCCATTCCTTTATCCATAATTATGTTTATTGTGATGCAAACCATCCCTTTTTTGATGAAGCGTACACAGCGCCAATTGTAACGTAACCCATCGGTTGATCTCTCGTTTAAGCCAAGCATGGAAAAAGTATCTCAAAACGATATTGCCTGGCTATCCCAATCAAAAGAGAACTTTGATATGTTCTCCATACATCATGATAACTTATCATCAAAACCTAATCCATCCAAAACCACAACACTAAAACATATTTACTACTATCTACTTGGTTTATTGTTTTTGTTGATGAGCCTAGTAGTAGCACCTTTTTTCATTCTTATTAGAACGGCAGTGGAACTTAATATTAGCCATCAATGGGATGAATGGTTATCATTGTTGGGAGGAGTTACAGCATCTACATTATTCCTGTCTCTATTTTTCATTTTTTTATTTAGAAAAGCGAAACGCAAGCTATCGATGGTTAAAGTAACATTGATATGTATTTCCATTCTTGTTGGAGGTTTTTGTACTTATGGATTATTGTATTTAAACAGTGTACACGCAAAAAATGAGTCCATAAAAGAAGTCTATTCCACTCTTCATCCCATTCTTAGGGTAGCTATTGCAAGCACTACGCTCGCCGATCAAAATCTTGTAATTACCGATATTAAAAGAACCCCAGATGATTACGTAGCAATGGGGCTCACACCTCATCAAAGCTCCCTTCATTATATGCAATCTACAGGATACGTTCATGCCATTGATCTTAGAACTTTAGGGCGTTCTGAGTTAAGAAATACCCTTCTTGAGTGGAGCTTACAAATAATGGGCTTTCAGACGATAAGACATGTAGGTACAGCTGATCATCTACATGTGGCTCTGCCTAAATAATAATCACAAAAAAGCGCTTTTCTATTGTTTCTAACTTAGAATATTCCGACCATTGGAATTATTACATAATGTATAATCAGTATAATAATGGGAAACTATAAATTCTTCGAACAGGTTAACAAAAATTTCGATAAAGCTGCCGCTTATACTAATTTTGATAAGGGCATTCTTGGTCAAATAAAAATGTGTAATACCGTATATAAGGTATCTTTTCCTCTTAGAAGAGATAACGGCACAGTAGAGGTAATCGAGGGTTGGCGGGTAGAGCATAGCCATCATAAAATGCCTACAAAAGGGGGTATTCGATATAGCCATAAAGTGGACGAAGACGAAACAATGGCATTGGCGGCATTAATGAGTTATAAATGTGCGCTCGTAGACGTTCCTTTCGGAGGGGCTAAAGGCGGTGTAAAGATTAGTACACGCGCTTACTCAGAAAGTGAGCTTGAAAGAATTACTCGTCGATATACTTTTGAACTTGTAAAAAAAGGATTTATTGGACCTGGTGTTGATGTGCCTGCTCCCGATTATGGTACCGGTGCTCGTGAAATGGGTTGGATTTTAGATACCTACCGACAGATGAAAGACGATTTAAATGCAGAGGCATGTGTTACAGGAAAACCCCTTCAACAAGGAGGGATTAGAGGAAGAACCGAAGCTACGGGAAGAGGTGTTTATTTTGGAATTCGTGAAGCCGTGAATGTAAAGGCAGACATGGACAAGCTTGGACTTTCTACTGGCATTGAAGGAAAAACATTTTGTGTGCAAGGTCTTGGAAATGTAGGCTATCATGCATGTAAGTACATGACCGAAGCTGGGGCTACACTTATTGGTGTTGCGGAATTAGAGGGAGCAATTTATGATCCCAAGGGAATAGACTTGGAGGCTTTAATTACATTCAGAAAAGAAACGGGGAGTATCATTGGTTTTGGTAATAGTAACAAACTTGCTAAAAACAGTGATATTTTCGAACAAGAATGCGATATAATGATCCCCGCTGCTCTAGAAAGTCAGATTACGGGTAATAATGCAGAAAACGTGAAAGCCAAGATTATTGCAGAAGCTGCCAATGGCCCAGTTACAGCAGATGCCCATGAGATGCTTAAAGAACGAGGGGCATTAATTATTCCTGACACCTATCTAAATGCAGGTGGTGTAGTGGTGTCTTATTTCGAATGGCTTAAAGATATACAGCACGTGCGTTATGGACGTATGAGTAAACGCTTTGATGAAGGCAGCCTTTTAAAGGTTGCTCGTGAATTAGAAAGAATTTCTGGAAAAAAATATTCTGAAAAAGAACTAAAATCTCTTACCTATGGCGCAGGAGAATATGATCTTGTTGATTCTGGATTAGAAGAAACAATGATTACCGCCTACAATCAAATTACTGAGATTAGAGAAGAACATGGGCTTAACGATCTAAGAACAGCCGCGTTTATTAATGCCATCAAAAAAATTGGAATTATGTATGAACAGATGGGAATCTTCCCCTAATAAGTGATTACCTGTAAAAATTGATATTAATTAGGATTTAAGTTTTTGTTGGTGTGGAAGTTAAAGTACCTCCACGAACGGTAGCCCCAAGTACAAGTGCGGAGCCAATCAGTACAAGATTTTTAACTATATACTGGCCTTCTAGGGTTAATCCATAAGGAAAGGTCGTCCAAACCACATCGGGTAAAATAAATAGTGGCATTGCGGTTCCTGGCATTTGAAGGAAAAGAAGAAGTAATGTGATTCGTAGCCATCTACCCCATATTAATCCAAGACCTATCAATACTTCCCAAGTAGCGAGGATAGGAATAAAAAAGTCTGGATCTACAAAATAAATAGTGCTTCTCACTAAATCTTCTGCTGGACTTAAGCCTGGGAAATATTTCAATGCACCAAACCAAAGAAATACAATTCCTAGCCCTATTCGCATAATAGACAAGGCATATTCAGCCATCCATTTGGTAAGTATGCGATCTATTCTGTTAAAGCTGTTCTCAAGTAACATCGTTCTGCCTCCTAACCGATTTAAAACAGAACATAGAATAGAACTATGAAGGAAATATGAATTTTTGGG
>JAYPYN010000055.1:11087-13506 GCA_038154605.1 Balneolaceae bacterium | reverse complement strand
CAATTAAAAAGTTGTTCCCAAATCTACATACTCACCTATTTTTTTTGTTATTTGTGCCCTTCCACGATTAATCCGAGATTTTACTGTCCCCATCGGCACATCAAGTATTTCTGAAATCTCTTCATAGGTTAGCTGCTTTATATCTCTTAATACTACCACTTCCTTAAATTCTTCTTGAAGACTATTTAAAGCAGATTCTAGTTTCTCTAGACTTAGATTTTGATGTAATTTTTCGTCTTGTAGCATTGAAGCATCTTCGATAATTAAGTCGTAAGAATCAGAATCATTATCATCTTTATGCATGGAAATTAGCTGCATTCGTTTTTTTTTCTTGTACAAACTCTTGGCTAAATTTATAGCAATAGTGTACATCCAAGTACTAAATTTTGCAATTCTTTGATAGCTATGTCTACTTTTATAAACTCTTAAAAATGTCTCTTGAACTAGGTCTTCACAATCTTGATGGTTTAAAGTATATCTATATAAAAAATTGTGAAGTCTCTCATTGTAACGCATTACTAATTCTGTAAATGCCGTTTCTTTTCCAATTTGTACATATTCCATTAAATCTTCATCGCTGTAAGCGGTAACAGCAGAATGTTTAAATGCATTCATCTTGATATTTTTCCAATTTAAATTCCTGTTCTACTTAAAAGACAACCGGTTTCTAACCGATTAGTCGTTTGACTAGAAGAAATAAAATGGACGTGGTATCAAGTGTGGAAAATCCTTTAATGGATTTATCGGCATCTAATAATGCCTCAAAAATTCGAGGCATATCGATAAAATTAAAATTAGCAGCATCTTTCCAAAGGCGTTCGAAGTACCAAGTATTCATTCCCATTTTTGATTGAACTTGAGCTTTCGACATCCCTTTCTCTGCAAGTCGACGAATCTGCCAAATATTTACAAACACACTGTAAAAGAATCCCACGAGCCGAATTAACTCTCCCGTGTCTGATTTACTGTGTTGCAATATTTGTTCCGATATAAACAGTGCTTTATCTAGATCTTGGCGAATAATGGCTTCTTTAAGCTCTATGGCAGAATATTCGCGATATGAACCTATAATTTTTTTAACATCTGCTTCAGTTACTTCTTTTTTAGTGTCTACAAAAGTGCACACTTTGTCTATTTCGCTAGACAATAATTGGAGATTATTTCCTACAAATTGGCTTAGAAGTTGTGCAGCAAGAGGTTGTATTGTTTTTTGATGATTTGAATCCACCCATTTGATGATCCAGTCAGGTATCATATAATCGGGCATGGGTTCAAAATTGAAAAATCCAACATTAGAATTTTTCGCGATAGCTTTTCCAAATTTAGTGTTACCTGCAGGTTTACTTGTATCAACCAACACCATTACAGATGATGGATTTGGTTGTTCTAAATAAGGAATAAAATCGTTTAAATCGCCTTCTCCAGATGCCCCTCTTGATGTCTGAAGGAAGTTTCGAACGATAAGTACTCTTCGTTCGGCCATCATTGGAAAACTCCTTGCAATGCCTAGTACTTTGGCAGGCGTAACGTCTTGGCCATACAATAAATCGAAGTTAAAATCTTTTTCATGAGGAGCCAATATACTAGAAAAGTTATCAACCAGTCTATCTATATAAAATTCCTCCTTACCATAAAGAAAATAAACCGGTTTTAGACCTCCATTTTGATGATGAGATACTACAGTTTGATAATGATCTACGCTAGTTACCCGTTTTGACATTCAAAAAAAATATCACTTTAAAAATATCAAAACATAGACATTTTTAGTTTTTGTTTGAAATAATGATGATTCTCTAAAAATTGGCATTGAATCGTAAATAGGTGATCAAAAATATAATATTTAAAATAAATATTAGAAAAATTTAATCTATTTTTCGTGTCTCCATCAAATTCGAGAGTTATATTAGAGATTAAATTTCTAGAAGTAAAAGGGACAAAAATAAATCTATGACTGATCCAACGTTTAAAAACACAAGCTTTATTGCAGAAGGAACCTCAGTTGATGCTGATATTAATAGTGAGGGAAATATTCATATATCTGGAGTAGTAGATGGAAATATCATTACAAAAGAACATCTTATTTTGAATGATATTGGAAAAATTAATGGAAATGTTAATGCCAAAACTGCAATTATTTCTGGAACTATTAAAGGTGATTTAAGAATAGCTGAAAATTTAAAATTACTTGCTAAAGCAAAAATAATAGGTAATATTTTCGCCAAAGAATTCTCCACAGAGGAAGGAGCAGAAATAAATGGTATGCTTAAAATCGGCAAAGATATACATGTTGCACCAGAACAAGTAGTTAAGGAAGTTTCTTTGCAGAAAAAAGCTGGCTAGTATATTAAACTTAAATATAATGGTATTTTAATTACCTGTATTTATTATAAGATAATATAATGTTTTGTCAAGATTATAT
>JAYPYN010000055.1:8970-11077 GCA_038154605.1 Balneolaceae bacterium | reverse complement strand
TCAACAGCTTACTCAAGTGTTGATAGGCATATTGAACATAATTATAAAACTTAAAAAACAAGGTCAATTCGAAGTTGCAATATCTTATACGAATGAATTACTAAAGGAACACTTGGACGTCGATTTGCAGCATCTTTTAAAGATACTGGACGAAAAAACTATTATTGATCTAAAAAAAGAAATGGGTTTTTCAAATGAACATCTCGAAGTTTTAGCTGATATTTTCTTTGAATTAGTAGAAAAAGACTCAGATCAGCATGCTATCGAAACAGATAGCATCACTTTATTAACACATTGCAAAGACATCTACGAATTTATAGAACTCGATGAACGAACTTATTCTATAGATAGAAACCTCAAAATCACTAAAATAAAAAGTTACTTAAGCTAAATTGTTCAATTAGATTTTTAACTAAAGGCTTTAATCTTCCAATCATTCGTTGAAAAGGTATGGTTTCTCTAACATGAGAAAGCCCGCAGATCCAAGCAACAGTTCGTTCTAATCCAAGTCCAAATCCCGAATGTGGAACCGTACCAAATTTACGCAAATCCAAATACCATTCGAACACTTCTTTATCTAAGCCCTCCTCCTCAATTCGCTCATGCATTAGGTCTAAATCATCTTCACGTTGCGATCCTCCTATAATTTCGCCATATCCTTCGGGAGCCAGAACATCCATACCAAGTGCCAAAGTATTTGTTTTATCCCGTTTCATATAAAATGCTTTGATTTCGGCGGGCCAATGAGTTACGATGAGCGGGACATCATACTGCATCATTAAAACCGTTTCATCTGAACCCCCGAAATCATTACCCCATTCAAAGTTTTGGGCCGATTCTTTCCATTTAGGAATATTTCTATAGTCTTCTTCAATTTGATCTAAACGCGTTGAGATTTCAACCTGTCTATGTTCAATCTGTTTTTTTCTCCATTTTTTTGCAGATCCATGCTCTTTTTTTATCTCCTCTCTCTCCAATTTTAAAAATTTTTCTTCTTCTTTTCTTGCAGCTAGCATGGTGTCGAGCATTTGTGCTGTTTCCTCACTTTTAAGAATTTCTACAGCTTCGGTATATTTCATCCGATTGAATGCTTTGTCAACAATAGGTTGTAGTTTTGAAACATCGCGACCTAAAATTTCTAATTCTTTTCCACGCCGTTCTATTGCAGTTTTAACAATAAAACGAATCATGTCTTCTGCTAAGTCCATATTCATTTCTAAATCGTAGAATGCCATTTCGGGCTCCATCATCCAAAATTCAGAGAGGTGGCGTCTTGTTTTTGACTTTTCAGCTCTGAAAGTGGGACCGAAGGTGTATATAAGTCCGTGAGCCATCGCCATCGCTTCGCCATATAATTGTCCTGTTTGTGCTAAATAGGCTTTTTCATCAAAATAATCGGTTTCAAAAAGGGTAGTACTACCTTCAGCCGCATTTCCCGTAAAAATAGGTGAATCCATTTGCACAAAATTTCTATTCTGGAAAAAAGTATGGATAGCAAATATAATTTCGTTTCGAACGCGCATCGCAGCCCACTGACGTTGACTTCTCAACCATAGATGACGGTTGTTCATTAAAAATTCGACTCCATGATCTTTTGGTGTTATCGGATAATCCTCTGCAATTTGAATTACCTCTACATTGGAAACATGTATTTCATGCCCACCAATACTTCGTTCATCCGCTTTTACCATACCTGTTATAACCAAAGAACTTTCTTGTTTTAAAGAGGATGCTCCTTCCCAAGCCAGCTCAGAAACTTCGTCTTTAGCGACCACACATTGGCTGATTCCTGTTCCATCCCTAAGTTCTATAAAGACTAAGCTTCCGCTGCTTCTATAATTATACACCCACCCTTTTAAAGTGATTTCTGTGTTTACATAATTTGCTAATTGATTTATATAGACCATTGTACAGTATAGAGTTAAGAATGTACCGATTAAGAAATAAGTTTTTAATCTTAATTGGAAATTGAATTATTGATTATTGAATTAAGCTTCTGGAGATAATACAGCTTCCATGAAATACCTTTGATCGAAAAAAGTATTAGAGAACTCAAGTACCTCTTTGGAATTAACATTATTGATATTTTTTTCCAGCTCATCAAGGG